>JBOGVG010000193.1:0-9913 GCA_050692435.1 Actinomycetota bacterium | reverse complement strand
GGACCGGTCCCGTCGCCCGCGCGACCGCGAGCGCCGGGACCGGCCCTCGCACTAGGTCTCAGCCATGCCCATCCGCCGGACCGAGTTCGAGTCGGGCCTGCGAGTCGTCACCGAACGGATGCCGGGCATCCGCTCGGTGGCTCTCGGGTTCTGGGTGCTGGCGGGCTCGCGCGACGAGCCCCCGCGCATCAGCGGCTCGTCCCACTTCCTCGAGCACCTGCTGTTCAAGGGGACGAAGACCCGCACGGCCCGCGACATCGCTGAGGCGTTCGACGCGGTCGGCGGGGACGTGAATGCCTTCACCGCCAAGGAGTACACGTGCTTCTACTCGCGGGTGCGCGACCGCGACCTCCCCATGGCCGTGGACCACCTGTGCGACATGCTCGAGAACTCCGTGATCCGGACGTCGGACTTCGAGGCCGAGCGGCAGGTGATCCTGGAGGAGATCCACATGCACGAGGACGCCCCCGACGACCTCATCCACGACCTCCTGAACGAGACGCTGTGGCCCGAGCACCCGCTCGGCCGGCCCATCCTCGGCACCGTGCAGAGCATCACCGCCGCCACCCGCGACCAGGTCCGGCGGTTCTACAAGCGCCACTACCTGCCGGGGAGCTTCGTCGTGGTAGCCGCGGGAAACGTCCAACACGACGCCCTGATCGACCTGATCCGGCGTCACATGGACACCGGCCGCATACGTTCCGAGGGCCCGAGCTCGTGGAATCGGCGGGAGGCCGGGAGCGCCCCGGCCTCCTCGGGGCGGACCCTGGTGAAGCGGCGGAAGACCGAGCAAGCCCACATCTGCATCGGCACGAACGGCCTGTCCCGGACCGACCCCGACCGGTTCGCCTTCGGCATCGTGAACAACGCCCTCGGCGGGGGGATGTCCTCCCGGCTGTTCCAGGAGATCAGGGAGAAGCGGGGTCTCGCGTACTCCGTGTACAGCTATCACACGATGTACGTGGAGGCCGGGCTGTTCGCCGCATACGCGGGTACCACGCCGAACCGGGCCCGCGAGGTCCTGGGCATCCTTCGAGAGCAGCTCGTCGACGTCGCGGACGGCGGCCTGACCGGGGAAGAGTTCGAACGGGCCAAGGGCCACATGAAGGGTTCCCTGGTGCTGTCGCTGGAGGATCCTGGGGGGCGGATGTCGCGGCTCGGCAAGTCCGAGATCTCCCACGGCGAGATCCTCACCGTGAGCCAGATCCTCCAGCGGATCGAGGCGGTCACCCTGGACGACGCGCGCCGGGTGGCCAAGCGCGTGCTGTCGCAGCCGACGGCCCTCGCGGTGCTTGGGCCGTTCGCGAAGGGGGCGCTCGCGTGATCCGGGTCGGGGTGATCGGCGCCAACGGGCGGATGGGGCAGATGGTGTGCCGGACCGTGGCCGGCGAGCCCGACCTCAAGCTGGTCGCCGCCATCGACCGCTCGAAGGTGGGCCAGTCGATCGGGCCGCTGATCGGCCACCCCAAGCTCGACGTGCCCATCTCCGACGAGCTGGACCGCCTGCTCGAGGCCGAGGTCGAGGTGGCGGTGGACTTCACCCACCCCGACGTCGTGATGGAGGACATCCGGTGGTGCGTCTCGCACGCCATCCACCTGGTGGTCGGCACCACGGGGATCAACGATGAGTACCTCGACGAGATCCGAAACCTTCTCGACGACGAGGGGGGCGAGTCGAACGTGGTCGTGGCGTCGAACTTTGCCCTCGGCGCCGTGCTGATGCAGCGGTTCGCCGCGGATGCGTCGCGGTTCTTCCCGGCGGTGGAGATCATCGAGCTGCACCACGAGGGCAAGGCCGACGCCCCGTCGGGCACGGCGCTGGCCACGGCCCGCCGCCTGCTGGAGGAGCGCCGCGCCGCCTACCGCGGCCCCGACGGGGAATCGGTGGACGGCGTGCGGGGCGGCGACGTGGAGGGCGTGCGGGTCCACTCCGTCCGCCTCCCCGGCCTGGTGGCCCACCAGGAGGTCATCTTCGGCGGCCACGGCCAGACCCTCACGATCCGACACGACTCCACGGATCGGAGCTCGTTCATGCCTGGCGTGCTGATGGCCATCCGGGCCGTGTCAACCCGGCCGGGCCTCACCGTAGGGTTGGAGCCGCTCCTCGACCTTCCCATGCCGTGACCAGGCGGCTCGCCGCAGTCTTCGCCCACCCCGACGACGACACGTACGGGGTGGCCGGAACGGTTGCGCTGCATGCCTCCTCGGGCATCGAGGTCTCGGTTGTCCTGGCCACCAGCGGCGACGCCGGGCGGATCTTCGACCCCAGCCTGGCCACTCGGGCGACGCTCGGGAGAGTCCGCGAGGCTGAGGACCGCGCGTCGTGGGCGGAGATCGGCGTGAAGCCGGCTTTCCACTTCCTGCGCTACCCCGACGGCCGGCTGAAGGGCGTTCCCGAGGAGGAGCTCGGGGAGCGACTGACCGATCTGCTGGCCGATGCGCGCCCCGACGTGGTCGTCACCTTCGGCCCCGAGGGCGTGACCGGTCACGACGACCACGTCGCGATCGGCCGGGTGGCCACCCTGGCGTTCCACCAGGCCCGGGAGCGAAGCGGCGATGGGAGCAGCTTCCACCGGCTGCTATACGTGGCCCTGCCCCAGACCGACATGGACCGGTGGAACGAGCTGTTCCGCGAGAAGGGCATGGAGCCGCCGGACCCGACCCAACCGTTCATGCCGCGCGGTGTGGCCGACGAGACCATCGCCGTCGTCGTGGATTGCTCACCGGTCTACAAGCAGAAGGTCGAGGCGCTCCGGCAGCACATGACCCAGGGCGAGCTGGAGGACATCCCGTTCGACCTCTGGCCCCAGGTGGTCGGCCGGGAGGCGTTCGTCATGGCCTGGCCGCGCCGAGGGCCGAGCGACCCGGTGCTTTCCGATGTGTTCGAGGGGCTCCCGGGCGCGTAAGCTCGGGGACCGTGGACATCGAGATCCGAAACATCAGGCCCGACGAGTTCGAGGCGTACACGCTCATGCTCGACGCGGCCTTCGGGGCGCACGGCCGTCCTGAAGACGTCGAACGGGAGCGGAAGGTTGCCGAGAGCGACCGGCATCTCGGGGCCTTCGACGGCTCCCAGATGGTCGGCGGGGCCTCCGCCGTCTCGTTCGTCATGACCGTCCCCGGCAGCACGGTGCGGACCGCGGGGATCACCGGGGTCGGGGTCAAGCCGACCCACCGGCGACGGGGCGTGAACTCGGCCCTGATGCGCCGGCAGCTCGACGACGTCCGGGCCCTGGGGGAGCCTGCGGCGGCCCTGTACGCCTCCGAAGGCGGCATCTACGGCCGGTTCGGTTACGGCCTCGCCTCGTTCACATGCTCCATCGATGTCAAGCGAGGGCATTCCGCCTTCGTGCGCGGCTACGAGCCGACCGGGCGGGTCCGGCTGCTCGAACGGGCCGAGGCGCTGGAGGCGCTCCGCCCCGTGTACGACGCCGCTCGCAGGGAGCGCCCGGGGATGATGGAACTCGACGCGCGATGGTTCGACTACCGCCTCGACGAGAGCGACCACCACGGTCGCGGACAGCGCCCGTGGTTCTATGCGGCCCACGAGTCCGGCGATGGGATCGACGCATACGCCGTCTACCGGGTGAAGCACGACTGGGAGGGCGAGCGGAAGAACGAGCTCGCGGTGGAGGAGCTCGTGGCACTCACGCCGCGGGCCTACGCCGACATGTGGCGCTACTGCTTCGACGTGGACCTCATCGATCGCGTCACGGCGTGGAACCGGCCCCCGGACGAGCCGCTACTGCATCTCCTGCGCGCGCCGGACCAGCTCGGGCTCAAGGCTGGGGACGGCCTGTGGGTCCGGCTCGTGGACGTGGCGAAGGCCCTGGAGGAGCGGCGGTACGCGACCGAGGGCCGCGTCGTGTTCGAGGTGCGGGACCTGTTCTGCCCGTGGAACGAGGGCCGGTACGAATTGGACGGGGGACTGGACGGCGCCTCGTGCCGGGTGACCGATGCCGAGCCGGACCTCGACCTCACGGTGAACGACCTCGGAGTGGTGTACCTCGGCGGCTCCACGTTCCGGCAGCTCCATCGGGCCGGCCGGATCCTCGAGGAACGGGCCGGGGCGCTGGCCCGCGCGGACTCCATGTTCGCGTGGGATCCCGCGCCGTGGTGCTCGTTCATGTTCTGAGCCCGCGTGCGGCGGGCTCCCTCCGAACTATCCGGCGAACCCTTGAGCGATCAGCCACACCCCGAGGGCGCCGAGGGCCACCGCGAGCACGTCGCCCAGGATCCGGAGCGCGCGGTTGCCCACCCGGTGAGCCCCGCTGCCCAACAACACCATGCCCATGTCCATGAGCGACACGCCTGCCAGCAGTGCGCCCGCCGTGATGAACGCCAGCGCGGTCCCGCCGTCGTGAGCCGCGTTGGCGGCGACGGCGGCCCCGGTGGTCGCGAGGAACACGTACACGCCCGGGTTCAAGACGACGGCGACGACGCCGCGCAGCGCCGGGTGCAGCTCCCGGCGCGGCGAGTACACCCCATGGCGCCGGCGGTTCTCCCGGATCGCGTCGACCGCCAGGAACACTAGGAACGCCCCACCGATCACGCGGACGGCCGAGAGCAACGTGTCGCCCGGTTCGATCGAAGAGAGCCCCGCCGCCAGCAAGGCCAGCATGATTCCGAAGGTGGCGTTCGCGCCGGCCATGGCCCGCAGGCCCCGGGTCACGCCGCCCCGTGAGGCCTCCGAGAACAGCAGGAGCTGCACGGGGCCGGGAGATGTCCCCAGTGCGACGCCGATGCCGAACGCGGCGGCCGGGTGCGCGAGGTCGAGGGCCACGTCAGGCCAGCCGGAGCTCCTCGACCCGGATGTGGCCGCCGTCCTCGGTCAGCAGGACCCCCTCGCACTCGGAGAACGGCTCGACCTCCAGGCCGGTGAGACCCCGCACGGCCTTCTCGATGAGCGGCGTGTGGCCCACGGCCAGCCCCCGTCCGGGCTCCGGCACGGCCGCCAGGAGCGCGCGGAGCACCGACCCGAGCTGCTCGGGCGAGCCGTCCGTGCCGTCCCCGGCCAGGCCGGGGACCACCGCGTGCTCCGGAAGCTGATGGCCGGATGCTTGGAGGAACCAGGCCACGGTCTCGGCGGCCCGCTTGGCGGGCGAAACGAAGATAACGTTGTAGCCACCGGCCAGGGTCCGGCCGACGTCCCCGGCTTGGACCTGGCCCTCGGGAGAGAGCCGGTCCGCGTTCGGGTCACGCCGCGCGTGCCGTCGGACCTCGAGCGTCTTCATTGGCGAGAGCTCCCTCTGTGCGTTCCCGTATGATGCCCGACCGCATGCAGCCTACCCACCCGGTCGCCCCCAACGTTGCTGGGCTCTTCGTCGCCGTGGTCCTCGCCGCAGCGTGCAGCAGCGGCGGGAGCGAGCCCGGCCCGACTGGAACGAGCGGTAGCGGAGGGGAGAATCCCACGCCGGTGCAGACTGCCACCGGCCCACCCGGCACCGCCGTGTATCGGTACGCGAATGCAGGATTGGTGGCCATGATGAGACTCGACGGGGAGGCCGGCACGTTGGAGATCGAGAACGGGACCGGCCGCGGGCTTCCGCCTCCGGACTTCTACATCCTCGACGGGCGGGACGGCAGCAGGGTGAGGGGCGAGGTCCAGAATCCCGCTTCCATCCCGGATGGACAGGCAATGACGTTCGACGTGTCGTTCTCGGGTCTGGAGATCGATGACATCGGTCTGGTCATCCTCCTGATGGGCCGGGACAACTATGGCGCCTTCGTCCGCCAGTAGATGGACGAGAAGACTCGCGATCGCATGGGCGGCGCAATCGGGTTCCTCGCCGCCTCCGTGGTAGGTGCTACATGGCTCGCAGCGGGGTTGTGGCGTGAACCATGAGGGTGGCAGGTTCTGTTCTGGGTGCCCTTGCTGTTGGTGCTTGTCGTTTATGGGCTCACGCTGCTGGGGAAGGAAGGGCTCTTCGCATGGATGAGACGGGTGACCAAGAGACAATAACGCAGGCTCAGTGCCCCCAGTCTATGCGCGGCTTGAAGGCTCAGATTCGCCGGCTGCGACGCGGGCCATCACGAACAAGAGGTCCGAGAGGCGGTTCAGGTAGCGCAGAACCTCGTCGTTCACCTCCGCGTCGGAGTCGTGGAGCTCCACCACACGGCGCTCGGCCCGGCGGACCACGCTTCGGGCCACGTCGAGAGCGGACGAGACCGGGTTTGCCCCCGGCACCACAAACTCGTTCCGGAGGGGACGCTCGGCCACCAGCTCGTCGATCCAGGCCTCCAGCCGCTCAACCATCTTGGCCGTCACAAGCGACACGCCGGGCTCGAGCCTCGAACGCTGCTTCGGGTTCGTGGCCAAGTCCGCGCCCACAACGAACAGTTCCCGCTGAAGCGTGAGGATCTCGTCCTTCAGTCCGGCGTCGTCGGCCAAGGCCCGGGCCAGGCCGAGAGCGGCCACGGCCTCGTCGGCCGTGCCGTATGCCTCCGTGGCGGGGTCTGCTTTGCTCACCCTGCCCCCGTACAGGAGCCCCGTGGTTCCGTCGTCCCCGGTCTTCGTGTAGATCCGCACCACGCGGCTAGGATAGCCTGAGGTCCAGGCGCCACCGGTTCGACGGGTGCCCCCGGGCCACATGGGAGCGACGGGTGCGACGAGGAGCACGGGTGGCTCGGGACCTTCGCCTTCGACGGGAGCGAACGGGGGGGAGCGGGTGGCGTTCGTGCACCGGATGGGACCGGTTCGATCCGTGACCCACCGGCCCCCGGTGGCACCCGGTGGTCACGAACCCCACGAGGCTGCCACACTTCCCGGGCAACCCGGGCCTTGGGAGCCCCCCAAGTCTCGCCGACACCCGGAGGCTGATGTGCAACATGTGACTCATGTGACTCTTGTGTGGCAGGTGCCGCGGTGATAGGCTCCGGCCCCAAGCGTGGGGCTGGGCGGCCGGCGCAAGCCAGGTCGCCTGAGCGGGGCCCGACCGCCCGGCTCGACGTCTCCCGGCCACCCCGGCCCGACGTCCCCGGGCCCACCGTCGGCCGCCGCACCCGGCGGAGAAGGAGGAGGTATGGCCGGTAGGTTCGGGGCGGTGGTCACCGCCATGGTCACCCCGTTCCGGGAGGACCACTCGCTTGATCTGGACGGCGCGCGGGAGCTGGCCCGCCATCTCCTCGACCACGGCTCGGACACCCTGGTAGTAGCGGGCTCGACCGGCGAGTCGCCCACCCTCACTCATAAGGAGAAGCTGGAGCTGTTCCGGGCGATCATCCAGACGGCCAAAGGCAAGGGCAAGGTGATGTGCGGCACTGGGACGTACAGCACGGCCGAGACCATCGAGCTCTCGCGGGAGGCGGAAGGGGCCGGGGCCGACGGGCTCCTGCTGGTCACGCCGTACTACAACAAGCCGCCGCAGCGAGGGCTCCTCGAGCACTTCACCCAGGTGGCCGCGGCGGTTTCCATCCCCATCGTCGCTTACAACATCCCCGGCCGGACCGGCATCCGGATCGAGCACGCCACGCTTCTCGAGATGGCCAAGGTCTCGAACATCATCGGGGTGAAGGACTCCACCGGCGACTTCCAGGCCATCTCCCGCCTGATCAGCGAGGCCCCCGCCGACTTCGAGGTGTACTCGGGCGATGACTGGGCCACTTTCGGGTACATGTGCCTGGGCGCGGTGGGCGTGGTGTCCGTGGCCTCCCATCTGGTGGGAGAGCGGATCCGGCAGCTCACGGACCTCGTGGCCGCGGGCGACGTCCCAGCGGCACGGAAGATCCACGAGGAGCTCTCGCCGCTGTTCAACACGCTCTTCATCACCACGAACCCCATCCCGGTGAAGACCGCGCTCGACATCCTGGGGCTGCCGGCCGGTCCGCCCCGACTCCCGTTGGTTCCGGCCACCGCGGAGGAGAGGGCCAGGATCCAGAAGGCCCTCGTGGATGCCCGCCTCCTCTAAGCGCTCCGCCGGGTCTCCGGCCCGGGTGGTTTTCCTGGGCGGCGTGGGCGAGGTGGGGCGGAACATGGCCTGCGTCGAACGGGATGGAAAGATCCTCATCCTCGACGTGGGCCTGTCGTTCCCACATGCTGAGATGCCCGGGATCGACCTGGTCCTCCCGGACTTCGAGTACGTGCGGGAGCATTTCGACCGGGTGGAGGCGGCCGTCCTCACCCACGGGCACGAAGACCACATCGGGGCCCTCCCGTACCTGCTTCGGGAGTTCGGGCGGACGCTGCCGGTCTACGGGACGCCGTTCACGCTGGCGTTGCTGGAGGGCAAGCTCGAGGAGCACGGTGTCCGGGACCGGGCGGACCTTCGGACCGTGGTGCCGGGCGACGCCACGAGCATCGGCAGGTTCTCGATGCGGTTCATGCGGGTCACCCACTCCATCCCCGACGGCGTGGCGGTGGCCATCGACACGCCGGTCGGGTCGATCCTTCACACCGGGGACTTCAAGATCGACCAGACCCCCCTCGACGGGCGGCCCACGGACCTGCACGCCCTGGCCGAGGAGGCCGGCCGCGACGGGGGCGTGCACCTGCTGCTCTCGGACTCCACCAACGCGGAGGAGGCCGGCTTCACGGCGAGCGAGCGGAGCGTGGGGCCGGTGCTCCAGGGCATCGTCTCCCGGGCCCCCCAGCTCGTCGTGGTGGCCTGCTTCTCGAGCCACATCCACCGGATCCAGCAGGTGGTGAACGCGGCCCGGGCCAACGAGCGGGTCGTGGCGTTCCTTGGACGGTCCATGCACCAGAGCGTGGACGCGGCGCGAAGGCTCGGGATCCTGAACGTACCGGACGAGGACGTCGTGCTGATCGAGGACCTGGACCGCCTGGACCGATCCCGGGTCGTCGTGGTGAGCACGGGGACCCAGGGCGAGCCGCTGTCGGCCCTGTCCCTGATGGCCGCCCGGGAGCACAAGTTCGTGGACCTCCGGGAGGGGGACACCGTGGTTCTGTCCTCCTCGCTCATCCCCGGCAACGAGCCGGCCATCCACCGGGTGGTGGACGGCCTATACCGGACCGGCGCCGACGTGTTCCACGTGCCGGCCGCGCCCGTCCACGCGTCGGGCCACGGGGCCCAGGAGGAACTCCGGCTGATGCTGTCCATCGTCCGTCCCCGATGGTTCATCCCCGTGCACGGGGAGCGCCGGCACCTCGCCCACCACGCCAAGCTGGCCACCGAGGTCGGCATCGCCCCGGACCACGTCTTGATCTGCGAGGACGGCGACGTGGTGGAGGTGGGGGAGGAGGTCCGCGTGGTGGGGCGGGTCCCCGCCGGGATGACGTTCGTGGACGGCCTGGGCATCGGCGACGTCGGTGAGGTCGTGCTCCGGGACCGCCGCAAGCTCTCCGCCGACGGCGTGGTGGTGGTCGTCGTGACCATCGACGCCCACCACGGCGAGATCGTGGCCGGGCCGGACATCGTGAACCGGGGGTTCGTGTTCGACGAGACGGCCGGCGACATCCTTGAAGAGGCCCGGAATCGCGTCATGCTTTCCTTGAAGGAGAGCGCCGCGGTCGAGGTGACCGACCGCGGCATGATCGAGAAGAACATCCGGCGGACGCTGGGCAAGTACTTCTACGAGGTCACCCTGCGAAAGCCGGTCATCCTGCCCGTGATCATGGAGGTCTAGTGGCGACGAAGACGAAGCGCCGGGCGTCGGCGCGGAAGCGCGGGCGCCCGGCCTCGCGCTCGGCCTCGCGTGCCAAGGTTCGCCAGCACCTCGCTCCCTGGGCCCGCGACGCGTTCGGCATCGGGCTGGTCGTGTTCGCCCTCATCGCGGCGCTCGGCATGTGGTTCGACGCGGCCGGGTTCGTGGGACGGGCCGTCCGGCTCATCCTGGAGGGCCTGGTGGGACAACCCGCGGTGCTCTTCCCCGTGATCGCGTCGTACTGGGGCGTGCTGTTGCTCCGGGGGACGGCCGAGGACGTCCGGGTCCGGATGTTCATCGGGTTCGCCCTCGC
>JBOGVG010000192.1:0-8160 GCA_050692435.1 Actinomycetota bacterium | reverse complement strand
TTACGTGAGAGTACCGCCGATGGGTTGGACTAGCAGGGATGCCCTTCACCCTCGCCGACAGGCCCCTGGTTCGCACGAGCCCACGCACGATGCTCTCGGGACCGCCTAACGTCTTTGCGTTTCTGCTCCGCGGGCCAGCTGCTGACCCGGGGCCGTGAGCTGTCAGGCGAACGGCCCCGGACTCCGATCTAACCCGCGTCAGCAGCATACGCTTGTGCGACCTGCATCACCGAGCCTGCGTGGCGGCTCGGCCCGACCCCGAGGCCCTCGCCGCTCGGCTCTTCGAGTGGGAGCTGCACTCCCGGTGTTCCCTTCGCTCCGCGTGGAGACATCGGGGAGAGAACGGGGAGGTCTATTTCGCATCCACGGAGCTTGCCGTCCCGAGCGTTCCTACCGACCCAAATCGTGCTTGGCATCCCCGACCTTCGCGGTCTGCGGACAAAGCTCTACGTAGACTGCCTTGCGTCGGCCGTGCGCTACACCGCTGTCATTCCGTCACCGTGCTTACGCGGCTTGCATCAGGGGGCGATCTCCACAGGGCGCGACTCCAACCCAAGCAACTGGAAGGTGCTGTGATGTCCCCTTTCAGCCCGACGGGCGGCGAGCTACCAGCGGCGGCCCGACGTTAGGCGGCGGCGTGAGCCCGCGCGCAGGAGTAGGACGAGCACGGCAGCGACCACGATCGAGGCGATCCAGTCCACGCCCTGCGTTTCGGCGAACACCTCGCCGGCCAGCCATCCACCGATCACGGCGCCGATTACGCCGACGAGTAGCGTGCCAAGCAGGCCCAGAGGATCGCGCCCAGGCACGATCAGCCGTGCCACCAGTCCGACGACGAGCCCGATCAGGATGTAGCCCAGGATCGAGCCCAGATCCAGGTTTATGCGGATGTCGCCCTTCGCCGCCAGGGCGGCTACCAGCGTTCCCCATGAAGTAGTCATGCGCACTGTTTACCCCGGATTCGCTTGCTCGAACCCCTGGGCAGCGTCCCGCGCGGCTCTTGTGGGCAGAGTTGATATCGTTTTCGTTATCATATCCCCATGATGGCGGGGGCGTTCCTGAAGGAAGCGCGGCGGGCCGCGAGGCTCAGCCAGCGGGAGCTGGCTCGTCGGGCCGGCGTCACGCAGCCCGTGCTCTCACGCATCGAACGGGGCCACGCCTCACCCAGGTTCGAGACGCTCGACCGGCTCCTTCGTGAGTGCGGGAGGGGCCTGGAGCTCGTCGAGCGGCCCGGCTTGGGGGTGGACCGGACGCTCATCCGGGATCGTCTCCGCCTGTCTCCCGGCCAGCGGGCCCGCCTGGCCGTTCGGGAGTTGGAGCGAACCCGGGCCTTCGACCGGCGCGACCGGCCGACCACGTGAACGAGCCGGGCTTCGACCCCCTCGCCGTCCTGCGGACCCTGGTGGATCACGGGGTTCGGTTCGTACTGATCGGCGGGTTCGCCGCCGCGATCCGCGGATCGCCCGTGATCACCGGCGACGTCGATATCAGTTACGCGCGTGACGACGAGAACCTCCAACGGCTCGCGGCCGCTCTCACAGAGCTCGGGGGGACGCTTCGGGGAGCGCCGTCCGACGTCCCGTTCCGACTCGACGCGCAGGCCCTGAAAGCCGGCGACCACTTCACGTTCGCCACGAGCGCGGGCCCACTCGACTGCCTCGGCGCTCCCGCCGGAACCGACGGGTTCGCGGATCTCGATGCATCGGCCACGGACGAGGACCTCGACGGGCTGGTGGTCCGGGTGGCCTCGGTGGACGACCTGATCCGGATGAAGCGGGCGGCCGGCAGGCCGCAGGACCTGATTGCCGTGGAGTGGCTCGCTGCGCTTCGCGACGAGCTCGACACCTGAAGCGCTGCAACCGGTGGCCCCGCTCTGCCTCAGATTCTCTTGGCTGGGGACGGCGCGGATCGTCGGCGCGTACGGTGGCGGGTCCGCGGTCGGGGAGTCCCATGGTCCGCCCCGGACGACGGCGCGCGTGAAAACGGGCTAGGTGATCACCTCGATGACGTCGTCCTCCGCCACCCGGTGGTCCCGGCCCACGAGCTGACCCGGGAACCGGGCCGACGAACCCCAGACGTGCCCCCCACGGCACGCCGCTCCGAGCTCGGCGTGTAGGGCTTCCGCGACGTCTGCAACCGTAGCTCCCGCCCCGACGGCGAGAGGATCCTCGTCGGCCGACCCCGGGCGCCTCGTAAACACCCGGAGTAGGCCCGTCAACTCCCATATCGCCTCCCGGAACCGGTCGAGGCTGGCGTCGTCCAGGATGGAGACGCCGATAACGGAAAGGTCCGGAACGGCACGGCGAATGCGCTCGAGCTCACCGGGATCGGCCTCGTCCAGCTTCGTCGCCACAAGCAGCGCCCGTCGAGCGATGCCTGCGGCCGCGACCTCCGTCTGAGCCTCACGGAGCGGGCCGAGAGGGGCGATCGCATCGTGGCAGTAAACGATAGCGTCGGGGCCCCGGAGAACGCCGAGAAGCGCCCGGCCGCCGCCTCGGCCCTCGCCGGCGCCCGCGATCAACCCGGGGATCTCGACGAGCTGCACCGGCAGGCCATGGATCTTGGTCAGCGCTGCGACCGGGCGGAGCGTGGTGAAAGGGTAGTCCCCGGTCTTGATCTGGATGTCGGAGAGCGCCTGAAGGAGCGAGGACTTGCCGACGTTCGGTGCCCCGACCAGTGCGACCTGCGCGACCCCCTCCCGGCGCACTGCGATCGAATGGCGATGCACGACGCGCGAACGCGTTCGGGTCTGCTCGATCTCGCCCATGACCCACTTGCGGACGTCCGCGTAGGGGCCGTTCTTGTAATCAGGCAGGTCGCCCAGGATCGCGCGGAGCTCTCGGATGCGCGCGACCCCGTCCTTGCCCACGAGACGTCGCTTGATGATCTGCATCTGGATCTGGTGTGGCATGGGCACGGCACAAACCTCCTTCGCATGAGGCGGGAGGAGGCGAAGGCCGGGCCGGTGCGGCGACGGTGCGACCGCGACCGCACGGCGGCGGACGATGCGCCTGTCCCGCTGCTTCCCCCGACGCTGTTCCGGGAAGCAGGGGACTAGTGGGTCAGTCTGAGGACCCCCAGGCACCAACGAGCTTCGGGGCGAAGAGCCACGGCCTGAGGATACACCGAGGCCGTGGTGGGCCCGGCCTACGCCTCGGCGTCGCCCGGCTCCGACTCCACGATGTGATCCGGCGTGTGGTGGGCCGCGGGGATCGTCCCCAGCCTGCCGGCCTGGTAGTCCTGGAACGCCTGGAGGAGCTCGTCCCGGGTGTTCATCACGAACGGCCCGTACCAGGCGACCGGTTCGCGGATGGGGCGGCCGCCAAGCAGCAGGACCTCGAGCGCGGGCGCGCGCGACTCCTGGACCGGCGCGGCCTCCAGCCTGATCGCATCGCCCGGGCCCAACAGCGCGAGCTGCCCGGTGGCGATGGGCCGGCCCTCGGTGCCCGCCGAGCCCGCGCCGGCCAGCACGTAGACGAGCGCGTTGAAGTCGGCCCGCCACGGAAGGTCCAGCCGGGCCCCCGGCGAGACGGTCGCGTGCAGCATGGTCATCGGCGTGTGGGTCCGTCCCGGTCCGCGGTGACCGGCGAGATCCCCGGCGATCACGCGCACCAGCGCGCCGGCGTCGGGCGACGCGAGCAGCGACACCTCCCGTGCCCGGAGGTCCTGGTATCGGGGCGGCACCCACTTCTCGGCCTTCGGGAGGTTCACCCAGAGCTGGATCCCGTGGAACAGCCCTCCGCTTGCCACCAGGTGGTCGGGCGGGCGCTCGATGTGCAGGATCCCCGCCCCTGCCGTCATCCACTGGGTGTCGCCGTTCGTGATCACGCCCCCGCCGCCGTTCGAGTCCTGGTGTTCGAAGATGCCGTCGATCATGTACGTGACGGTCTCGAAGCCGCGGTGGGGATGCCACGGCGTGCCCTTGGGCTCCCCGGGCGCGTACTGGACCTCGCCCATCTGGTCCATGTGGACGAACGGATCGAGATCGGCGAGGTCGGCTCCGGCGAACGCCCGGCGGACCGGGAACCCCTCGCCCTCCAGGCCGCGCGGAGCCGAGGCCACTGCGCGGACGGGCCGTAGCCGCGACGTCTCCGGGACGGGCGGAACGCGTTCGAGCTTCGTGATGTCGGGGACGGTGATCGCCGGCATAGTGCTCCTTCCTTCAAGCAGGAGGAACGCGAACGGCCCGCGCGCTATTCCGGGGAAGCGACGACCGCAGGGTCCTGCGGGAGGAGATCGAATGCCTGGGCGTGGGCCGGCCGGATCATCCCGAAGTGGCGTCGGTCGAGCGTTGCGACCGCAGTGATGCCGAGGCGCTCCGCAGCCGCCACCGCCGAGGCATCGACGGTCCCCAGCTTGGCCTCGCGGTACCGCCAGACGAGCTCGGCGATCCGAAGCCAGTCGACCGGTTCGACGGGGACCGTCGTGAAGGCTCCCCTCGCCAGGTCCTCCAGGAAGCGCAGCTCTGCCTCCGGGCCGATCCTGGTCGCGGCCAGATACGTGACCTCGGTCACCTCCAGCTGCGGTACGAGGAAGGGGCCTGGGTGGGTGTGGAGCAGTTCGACGGAGGCGCGGTGATGCCGATCCCCCGCGTCGATGTTCGCGTACAGGACGCTGGTATCGAGGAGGATCGCTACGGTGACTCCCGACCCCACTCGTCGCGGAGGATCTCCTCGATCCGCTCCGAGATGTCCGAGCGGCCGCTCCTGCCGACCCCTGTACTCGCGAACTTCCGCCGGCGCGGCACGCCCAAATGATCCTCGATCGCCTCGCGCGTGAGCTCGGAGATGGTCAACCCACGCCGTTTCGCCTCGTGGCGCAGGCGAGCGTCGAGCTCGTCGGGCAGCTTCACGGTCGTCCGTTTCATGGGTATGCCAGCATACCAGCTGAACCACGCCATGGGCCAAGGCAAGGGCCTCACAGCTGGCTGTGAAGCTGGTCACACTCCTCTCGGCGGAGTCGGCTACGAAGCTGGCTTCACGCTCGCAGCCTGCGGACCCTTCTGTCCCTGGGTTACCTCGAACTCCACCTTCTGGCCCTCTTCGAGGTTCTTGTATCCCTCGCCGGCGATAGAGCTGAAGTGCACGAACACATCGGCGCTACCGTCGTCGGGCGTGATGAAGCCGTAGCCCTTCTCGGGGCTGAACCACTTCACGGTGCCGGTCGCCATACGCAATCCCCTCCTTTCCTCGCCTCGGGGCCTTCCAGCTGCCCGTCGGGCGCCCGGCGGGATGCCGGGGAGGGAACTGCTCGAAGCGAACCGCGATCGGTACCCTCGCCGTGCACGATACCAGGGCAGACGGCGAGTCAACAGGGAGGAAGCGGGAGATGTGAACCTGCTATGGTGGATCCCTCGGGCGAGGCCCGAGGGTTCGCGTCGAGCGACTGTCCGGTGGCGACTCGCCAGCTCCACCCGCCTTTCGCCCCCCGGATCACCGTGGTCCATGACGAAAGGCGGCCACTCCCATGACGGGACGGAGCGGGAGGATCGACACGCTGATCGGCCCACCCGAGAAGGGGAAGGGCGCCGAGTCGCGGCCCTCCAGGGGGCGCATCTGTAATCGGGACGGGTGCTCGACGATCCTCACGACGTACAATCACTCGAAGACCTGCTGGCTGCACTCGGATCCTGCGTACCGGCACCCCCTCTACCACGCATCGACGCGGTGATGGAGCGCGGCTAACCGGCCCTGGCTCTCGGCGGCTCGGCGGCGAGAAATGCATAGGCCTCGGCGAGGTCCCGTACGACCTGCGCTTCGGCCTCTTCTTTGATCTTCGGCGCAAGCGTCGCGATCCTCTTCGCGATCGCCTCGCGAGCTGCCGCAGCTACCTCCGCTGCCTCCGCTTGCCCATCCACCTTTCCTGCCATGTCGTGATCACCCCCCGGGCCCGATTCTAGGGTCCTCGTCCGCAGCCAGTCGGCGTGGCTAGCCGGCTCTCCCGGTGAGCTCGGCGAACTCGGCCGGCGTGAGAATCCGCATCCCCTCGTAGGTGCCGAGCGAAAGCAGGTCGCGATCGCCGGTGACGATCGCCTCAGCGGCGCCCACGACCGCTGCGGCAAGGACCTCGTCGTCATCGGGATCCCTCGCGACGCGGGGGACCTCCGTCGGCGTCACGACGTCGGCGAGGGATTCCATCTCGGTGCGAGTGGCGTGGGCGAGCTCGTTGGGGAAGTGGAACTTTCGGTGAAGGAGCTCCTCGAGCTCCATGAGCAGCGTCGGGCTCATCACGAGGTCAATCTCACCTCTCAGGGCCGACTCCAGGAGCGATCGGGGGAGTCCCCTGAACAGCACGGCGGAGAGGAGGACGTTCGTATCGAGGACGACCCGCATCTATCGGGCGCGGGATCGCCGGTCCTTTACGGCCTTGAGGACCTCCGCCTCATCGATGGCTAGGTCCCGGGCCACCTGTTCGCCGGTGGCGAAGATCCGCTTCCACCGTTCCTGACGTTCCAAGTACTGGCGAAGTGCCTCCCTGAACAGCTCGCTTCTCGATCGCCCCTCGGCACGAGCCACCCGGTCCACTCGACGGGCGAGTTCCGGAGGGAGGGAGATCGTGACGGTACGGGGTGGACGCATGGATTCCTCTCTTGTAAGACAGAGTCTTATCACATGATACCTTGGATCGCCGATCGCCGAAAGCGGCTTCCTGCTTGCACACCCGACTCGGGTCGGTAGTCTCGGCGCCGTGGCTGACAGGGGGAGCGTGGGGCGGTGAGTCGGCGGAGAGCCGGCTGGCTGGGCGTCGGGGCTGGTGCGGTCGTCCTGTCGTTGGTTATTGGCGTCCTGTGGTCGCTCCGATCCCCGGGTGTGCGAGTCGGCTCCCCGGAGGCGGGGGCCGGCGCGGAGAGGGCCCGATTCGCCGAGCCGCCCGGGTATGAGCTGACGGTCGATCTTCGGCGGGTGCAGGGCCGCGGACCCTCGGGGACGGCACCACCGTGGCGGCTCGCGACGTCGGCCGAGGGGATCCGCCGGACCATGACCGAGCTGTACTCGGTCGGGTTCGTCGACCCCCACCTGTGGGCGGAAGGTGCCTTCCCCACACTGCCCGAGCTCTTCGCCGCGGATGCGAGGTCGGAGGCTCTCCGGAGGGTGGGGGACCTCACCTTGGGTCGGGCCGCCCTGCACCTCGACGTGGTCCAACCGATGCGAGCTCGGCTCGACGTTCGCTTCCTGCTCGACCGGGCCGGACGACCGCTCGTTGCTCTCGCCGGCATTGAGTTCACCGGCGTCGGTCTCGCCGACGGCGCCGACGTCTCCGTCCGGCACGAGGGGGACTACGTCCTGCGCCGCTCCGAGGGGCGGTGGCGGATCGTCTCGTTCGACGTCCGGAGCCGTGTCCCCTCGCCGGCGCTGATCCATCGGAAGGTCCGGCAGGCCTCGTTCTCGCCCGGCCTCCCTTCGGGCGACCTCCTGTTCGTGCTGATAATCGGGAGCGACGCCCGCCCCGGCCAACAGATGACGGCGACGCGGGCGGACTCGATCCACATCATCGGGGTGAACCCGAGGAAGGGGGTCGCCTCGATCCTGGGGATCCCCCGGGACTCCTATGCGTACATGCCCGGGGTGGGGATGGGAAGGATCAACGGCGCCCTCGTGCACGGCGGTCCGGACCTCATGGTTCGAACCGTCGAGCGCCTCACCGGCATCCACATCGACGCGTACGCCCTGGCCGGGTTCGAGGGCTTCGTGCGCATGGTCGAGGCGATCGGGACCATCGGGATCGACATCCCGTACGCGATGAACGACCGTGGGTATTCCGGCGCCCACTTCCGGGCCGGACCGACCAGGCTCTCCGGCCGCCAGGCGCTGGCCCTGGCCCGGAACCGCCACGATGCCCCGGGCGGCGACTCCGGCCGGTCGATGAACCAGGGGCGGCTGATCATCGCGGCCCTCGAGGAGTTCCGCTCGGATCTCCAGAAGGACCCCCTCTCGCTCCTTCGGTGGGCCGTGGCGGCGGCCCGATACCTCCGCACCGACCTCAGCCCGTCCGAGATGGTGGACCTGCTCCTGGCGGTCCCGTCCTTCCGACCCGGCCAGGTCCGGAACCAGGTGGTGTCGGGGAGAGGGGCGATGGTTGGAGGCCAGAGCGTCATCTATCTCGGCGCGAGCGCCCGCGCGAAGTTCCGCGACCTTGCGGCCGACGCCATGTTGGGGCGGT
>JBOGVG010000191.1:0-6907 GCA_050692435.1 Actinomycetota bacterium | reverse complement strand
CGGGTCAGGGGTCCCCTTCCAGTGACCGAACGAACACGAGCTCGGGCGATTCGAAGATGCGTCCTAGATAGACTGTGCCCGGCCCCGGGCACCAGGGGGCACTGTCTATCTAGGACGCGTCCCGGGGGCACCGGTGCCCCCGGACGAACCGGACGAAAGGGGCGACAACTGCCAAGCGTGTTTGTGCAGGTAGATGAGACGTACCCGCTTGGAGGCCCGAGCGCCATTCGCTCAGGACAGCCGAGGCCGAAGAATCAGCGCCCGAACCACGAGCCCCAGGTCAATGGGTATGGGTCACTTCCGGGCCGGCAATCGCAGTAAGGCCGGTGCCTCGCACGCCACGGAGGCGGCCGTGCCCGGATCGAGCTCGCGTTCGGCGACGCGGCGGTCGAGCTCATCGTCACCAACCCCGTGGACAACGAGGACTGGTGGGAGCCGTCCCGGGTTCCGCATGACCAGGAGCGGGGTGTAGTCAACTGTCACACCCTGACAGTACATCGAGCATCTCACACGAGCGGGTGGTGGGCCGTCGTACGCGTCCAGAAATGGATCGCCCCTAGCTGACCCGACCTACCGGCCAGCGTCCCCGGGCCGACGGGGAACGGTGTATCTTCCACAAGAAGGCTCAGCGTCGCTGGCTTCTTCGAGCAGTTCCGGCACGACAAGGGCCGGAGGTCCGATGGCCAGCATGAAGGCCAGGACGGCGGGGAAGGAGGCAGTCGACGTGCCACTTGGCATCGTGAAGTGGTTCAGCTCCCAGAAGGGGTACGGTTTCATCTCCCAGGAGAACGGCCCGGATGTCTACGTGCACCAGAGTGCGATCCAGGGCGAGGGATCCAAGGGCCTAGAGGAGAACCAGAAGGTGGAGTTCGACATCACCAAAGGTCCGAAAGGCCCGCAGGCAGCCAACGTCAGGGCCGTAGCCTAGGCCGGCACGCGACCCGGCGATCAGATACCCCCTGCCGATCGTCAATTTCACAGGGGCTGGGCGTGGTGTTCAGCGGCTCACTGGTGGCTACGCGGGGTGAACTTGTCGCAGGTAGCGGAACCCTGGTTGACGCCTCGCACGAGCCTGCACCCACCGACGGCCAGGGCCGGAAACATGTACCCGCAGGCATCGCACCGAACCTCAGGCTTCGGAGCGGGTCGGTAGTTCGCCGCCCTCTTGGACAGACCCCATATCCTGGCCCCCATCGTAGTGACGTCTTCACGCTCTCCCGCCTTCTCGGGCAAGCCCGGGAACTTCCCTCGATGGGACAATGCATCGGCCACAAATCCTGGCCAGGGAGATCTCGATGCTCGCCGCATCCCTGGGGCCGTGATCCCAAGGAGATCGCGAAGTCGCTGGAGCGAACCGCTTAGGTCGTAACGCTGGCCGCTGATATCATCCGAACCAAGGCACTCGACTTGATCATCGAGCATGCCGATATCGTTTCAGAAGGCAAGAGCCGAGCGGCAGACCAGGCCTCCCGCAGAGACCGAGGAACCGTTCGAGACTCCCCAGCAAGACCGAGCGGAGGCCGAGCCATGAGCGACCTGAAGGACTACCTCGTTCCCGTCGTCGTCGAGCAGACCAGCCGTGGCGAGCGATCGTTCGACATCTACTCCCGGCTGCTGAAGGAGCGGATCGTGTTCCTCGGCACCCCCATCGACGACAACGTGGGGAACCTCATCATGGCGCAGCTGCTGCACCTGGAGAGCGAGGAGCCCGAGAATGACATCAACCTGTACATCAACTCGCCGGGTGGGGACATCACGTCACTGTTCGCCATCTACGACACGATGCAGTACATCAAGCCCGACGTGTCCACCATCGTGATGGGCCAGGCGGCCTCGGCCGCGGCGGTGCTGGTCCTGGCGGGCACGAGGGGGAAGCGGTACGCCCTGCCCCACTCCAGGATCCTCCTGCACCAGCCGCACGGCGGTGTCCAGGGCCAGGCCGTGGACATCGAGATCCAGGCCAGGGAGATCACCCGCTACCGCAAGCTCCTGGAGGAGCTGATCGCCAAGCACACCGGGCAGCCACTCGACAAGGTGGCGAAGGACACGGACCGGGACTTCATCCTCACCGCCGAGGATGCCGTGGAGTACGGCGTGGTGGACGAGGTCATCACCAGCCGGAAGATGCTCCCCGAACTTGCAACGGCGGCGGCCGGGGCTCCTCGCCTCGGCAAGCTGGAAGAGGGGGTTCTCCAGCAGGCGCGAGGAAACACTTCGTAGCCGGGCCCAAACTCCAAAACCCGCAGGTCGCGGGTCAAATGGAGTTCTGAAGGTGTTGCTTTCGCAACACCTTGCTTCGTGACCTACAGCGATCAGCCATGCCTCGGTCGGCCCTAGGGAAGGCCTGGTCCGAACACGCTCGTGATCCGCTCTCGTTCCCTCTTGGTCGGATCGGCACTGCCATCCAGCCAGGCGCTCAGTTTCGGCAGACGAACGCCGAGGGCCTCGGCGGCTCGCCAGCGGCCCCACCCACGGCGTTTGAGCTGCGAGCCCAGCCATGCTCCGACGGAGCGTTCGAGGTTCCGGCCGTTGATCTCGTTGAGGACCGCCTTGACGCGTTCTTCACCGGACTCCACATCCATCCTTCGGCTCACGATCGTTCCGTCTTGAACCTCGCGGCGATGCGACGACAGGCGAACGTGGACGGTCGAAAAGCGTGTGTCTACCGTTCGGCCGCACCTCAGGGCCGTGCGGAACCTGCGTCCCACCTGCGACGAATATGGGCGTGCCCGGGGCCGGCGGGCTACCGGGGCCCGGGCCAGGCGCCCCGCAGAGTGGACCGCGCGAGCCTCAGGCGTACGGCCAGGCTGTGGGCGGACGTCGCGATCAAGACGACGAGGGTCGCCGCTGCCCAGCCCAGCATGGCGCCGATCGCGACGATCAGGAGCCGGGCGTCTCGGCCGCCAAACAGGAACCCGACCCTCCGTTCGGATACGGGCGGGATGCCCAGGGCCGCGATGCGGTCCTTCGTGGCGATCGACAGCATGGCCCCGGCCATCGCCGCGACGGCGAGGGCGGCTACCAGCCCCGGGTCGCTTCCCGCCTCCAGGGGCCAGAGCGCGAGCCCGCCCACTATGGCCGCGTCGGCCAGCCGGTCGAGGACGCCCCAACCAGGGCGCCTCCGGGACCGGCGCGCACCTGGAGGCGGGCGATCTCGCCGTCGACCCCGTCGAGGATCGAGGCGAGCTGCGCGGGGGATGCCGCGGCCGCTCGCCAGGAGACACGCCGCGAGGACGCCGAGAAGGAACGCGGTGAGCGAGACGACGTCCGGGTGGATCGGCAGGTGGGCGAGAGCCATCGACACCCTGGTCGAGACGGGGCGGTTGAGGTACCGGAGACCGGCCCGTCGGCCTCCTTCGTGAGCGAGCGGCGGAGCCGTGCCCCAACCCGGCGCAGGTCCTCGGGTGTGTCGACGTCATGCCACCAGAGTCCTTGAGGGAGCGGCACGGCGGCCAGCGGCTGCCCCTGGGCGAGCTCGGTCACGGCCGCCGCGAGGGACGCGTCGCCTCGAACCTGCGCGCGGCGCTGGCTCGAAGATGGCCGTCGGCAACAGGAACGCCCCGCAGTCGATCGACGGGTCATCGAGCTCCTTGGAGAACGCGACGACCTGCTCCTCGTGTAGGCGCACCCGCGTTCCCTCGGCCCACGCGTCGGACCCGGGCTCGTGGTCGACGAGGACGCTGGGGCGGTCGGCGCAGAGCAGGGGCTCCAGCGCCCCCTCGCCGAAGACATGGTCTGCGGTCACCAGGACGAACAACCCTTCCTCGGCGACGAGGGACTCGGCCGCGGCAAGCGACGCTCCGTTCCCGAGCTCCCAACTCTCCGCGAAGATGGCCCGGACCCTTCCGGGGGCCAGGGGGTTCACGACGGTGGCAACCGGCCCCGCCTGGTAGCCGATGACCACCACGACCGGCTCGAGGCCGGCCGCGAGGAGCGTGCGGACGGCTCGCTCAACGAGAGCCAGGCCGCCGACGCGGACGAGAGCCTTCGAGCCGCCGCCGGTCACGCCCGCCGGCCGCTCGGAGCGGCCGGCGGCAAGGACCACGCCAACACGGGGGCGCGTCGTCGAGGGCGCGTGGGGTTCCGCGGCGGCCTCAGGCTCCGCGCCGGTCCAGGTCGTGCCCTCCGACAGCCTGTGCGACAGATACCCCTCCCAACCCGGGGATCCCATCGTTAGGATTCCACATCCGGACGGCGGGACTGGCAACACTGCGAGAGTCCTACGGCCGGCTCGCGACCATTGGCGTCACGATGGACGGCGTTGTATGCCAAGAGCCCGTTCAATGTCGCTTAGTCGCGGAAGAAAGACCAAGAGACGCAGAGAAACGCGCGAAGTGGTCTCATCGAGCCGCCGACCGATCTCGCCCGCCTGCGGGACACGCTTGATTGACCTCGCCGAAGACGTCCTAGAGTGAGGTCGTGGAGTGGATTCGCGAAGGCGAGGTCACCTTACCGAGGACGCCTGGCGAGCCCGACACCCTCCGGGCGTGGCGCCCGTGGGTGCTCGAGGAGGCAGATGGCGCCCTTCGGATGTGGTACTCGGGGAGTGACGGTACGACCTCCAGGATCCTGGCGGCAGAACGGCCCCCGAGCGGCGTTTGGCAACCGCTGGGAGTCGCCATCGACGCCGGATTCGCCGGCGACAGTGACTCCTACGGGGCCGAATCGCCTTGCGTGGTGAGGACCCCCGGTGGCTACCTGATGGTGTATGGAGGCTTCGATGGAGAGGCCAGTCGCCTTCACATGGCCACGTCGGATGACTCCCATCGCTGGGACCCCCAGGGAACCATCATGCAGCGCGGCCCCGAGGACGCGGGCGGGGCCAACCATCCCTGCCTGTTGATAACAGGTGAACGGTGGTGGCTGTTCTTCACGGGGTACCCGGGCTCGAGCGGCGACCAGCGGACGGTACTTGTCGCGGCGGTCTCTCAGACGGGAGCCTCCTGGGACCGGGTGGGGGAAATCTTAGAGCCCGAACGGGGCGAGGTCGCGGTGTCGCACCCCTGTGTGCTCGAGATCTCAAGGACGTTCTACATGTTCTACGCGAGCGACGTCGGAGGTCCGATTCGCACCGCGCTGGCGACCTCATCCGATGGCCTGTCGTGGGACCGCCGAGGCGCGGTTCTCGAACCAGTAGGCCAAGGACCCGACGGCCTGAGCGTTCACACTCCGTGTGTGGTGAAGCTCCGTGACGGGTCGCTTGGGATCTGGTACGCCGGCATTCCAATGGGCGACAAGGAGCTCGGGTACCGCATCTGCTCCGCGCGGTTCCCCGGCCCCTGGTCCACGTGATGCGCCCGCCTTTCTCGCCCAGTCCGTCTCGGCCAAGATCTCGGCGCACAGAGCGACACACTCGTCACAGATGAAGACCTGGTTCAGCCCCTCGCCTGGGCCACCGACCATGCGCCGGCTGGAGCTGCTGGGCCTCCGACAGAACGAGCAGCGCACTTGGTCCTGGGTGCCGACCGTCCGATTGACCGAAACTTGCGGCGTGGGTCTGGGACTTCTGGGCGAGTCCGATGTCGAAGTCTCCATGACCTCGAGCATGGAGCCGAACGCGCCGCTGGTCAAGCGGCGCTCAGCAAGTGCTCCTTACCGCCTGCGTGGCGGTACATGGAGATCCTCGGATGCCCACCATCGAGGGGGTTGGTCGCGGATGGGGGGCAGGACCCGCCAAAATCGGCTAAACGGAATCGGTCCCTAGGCCTCTAGACGTCCCCTAACGCTGCGCGCTGGGTTCAGAGTCGTCAGACCCGTTCCTTGAGACATCCAGCGCTCGACCCCCTTGATTACTTCAGCTACGCCTCGCTTCTCCGCTACGATAACTTCGGTTCATACAAAGGCTCGATGGTGGGTGCTCAGGGGATTCGAACCCCGCTCCTCTGCCTGGTAAGGGCCTCGCGAACGCGCTGGTAAGAGGATGCAGATGATGGCGACGAGGCCACCACTCGATACAGGCGAAACGGGTCGGGGACGCCCTTCGCTCGTGCTCGCCAGCATCCTCGAAGACCAGTCCGGAGCCGGCTCGCTCAGGATAGTCACCGGCGTTGAAGCGCCGGCTTCGCCGGAGCCGGCCGCTGTTCCGGCGACTCCTGACCCCGCAGCTACTTCTTGGTCCAGTTTGCCGACGCTGAGGAACCCGAGCCGGCGGCCTTCGCCTTCTTCGCCTCCCGCTTCTCCTTCAGCGACTTGCTCGCCGCGGTCTTCGTGCTCTTCGAACCGCCCTTGTCCTTGTTGGCCATGGTTACCTCCTCCAGAAGGGGAGACCGGGTGCTTACCGTAACACCCTGACCCCTCGAGCGAGCTCCTCGACGCCGAAGGGCGAACCCGAGCGAGAAGGAATCGCTGGGCAGGCGGAGGCCGGCCCGGCAAACGAACGGTCAAGAGTCCCTTGCATACGGGGAACGTCACGGAGATCACCGGGCGGGACGACGGGGCGACGGCCCCGCCCACGACTTTGATTCTGCCCTCGAAAAATGGGGGAGGGCGGTCCTTCGGGGCCGCCCCCTCAGAGGTCCACCGTACAAACACACTGACCTCTTCGACCAGCCTTGCGACCGGCCACACCATGTCATGCCGCCCCCATTGGGGCTCGCAGGTTCCGGGCGCTGGCGGCAGCTCTTCGGTGCTTGCGTTATGCCCGTAAGTGGGCTCTGACCGCTGGTGGCTGAACCGGCTCGCGCCGCTCCCGTACCTAAATCGGAACATACACCCGGCCGCGGGAAAACGCAAGGGACCCCTTGCGTTTTCCCCTGGCCGGTGTATCCTCTGCTTAGGTACCGGAGCGGCGCGAGCCGGTTCAGCCACCAGCGGTCAGAGCCCACCTAACGGGCACGCGAGCACCGAAGAGCTGCCGCCAGCGCCCGGAACCTGCGAGCCCCAATGGGGGCGGCATGACATGGTGTGG
>JBOGVG010000190.1:0-2695 GCA_050692435.1 Actinomycetota bacterium | reverse complement strand
GCTCGCCATCTGCCGCGGCATGCAGGTCATGAACGTGACGTTCGGGGGAACGCTGATCCAGCACCTCCCCGACCACGACGCGTATCTGTCGCACGGGACGCCGAGCGGCCGGGACCACCTGGCTCACGACGTGAAGGCGGCGCCCGGCAGCCGCCTGGCGGAGGCCGCCGGGGCCGAGGTCTTCACCTGTTCCACCCACCACCACCAGGGGGTGGATCACGTCGGCGAGGGACTGTCCCCCACGGGCTGGTCCGAGGATGGGCTGATTGAGGCAGTGGAGCGAGATGGCGGCTGGATGCTCGGGGTCCAGTGGCACCCGGAGGACACCGCGTCGGAAGACGCCAGGCAGCAGGCCCTGTTCGACGCGCTGGTGGGAAAGGCCCGGTCCTAGGATGGAACGCGTGGGCGACCTGAGGGTCGTGCGGGCCGAGGGCGACCCGGGCGGGCGGGGACAAAGGATCGGTCGCGAGCTCCGCGACCTCATCAACGAGTCCATCGACTTCTACGGGCGCTACTTCTCGAGCCGGGGCCTGTCGACCCAACAGCTCCAGGACCTGCTCACGCCGTACCTCGTCTCGGCGGAGTCACAGTTCCCCGAGCTCATGGCCACCCTGAAGGGGATGTCTGTCGGCGCCACGGTCCCCTTCCTTGAGCTCTTCGCGGTGAACGCGTTCGAGGAGCTGGAGCCGCTGATGGAGCCCTCCGAAGGCGAGTCCCTGTTCCTCCAGCGGAAGGAGGGGTCCGCGGGGTCACCGAAGCGACCGAGGATCGAGCGCTGCTCGAGCTTCGCCGTCACCGGCCCCGGCGTCACTCTCCTCGCCCACAACGAGCAATGGCTGGCCGGCGATGCGGGGAACATCGCGGTGGTGATCGAGGTGCCCGACGACGGCTCGGTCGCCGTTATCTCCCCCACCGTGGCCTGCTGCCTCCCGGCGGTGGGGGCGAATGCGCACGGCGGAGCGCAGGGCGTCGGGTCGCTGACCGCCTCGGACGACCACATCGGCGTGCCCCGGGTGCTCGTTTCCCGTCACGCCCTTGAGGCTCGGGACCGGGCCGACGCCATCCGCAGGGCCGGAGCCCCATCCCGGGCCGGCGGCTACGGCCACGTGTTCGCCTTCGCCGGCGGCGATGCGTTCGTCGTCGAGACCACGGGGAGGGAGGCCGCGGTGCTCGACGGCCCCGGACCCCACACGAACCATTACGTGGATCGCGCCCTGGCAAAGCTGGGGCCGGAGCCGTCGGAGGGGAGCCGGGGCCGGCTGGCCCGGCTGAGGGAGCTCCTGGCCGAGCAGCGGCCCGGCACGCCCGAGGCAGTGATGGAGATCCTCCGGGACCACGACTCTGCGCCGGAGGCCATCTGCCTGCACCCCGACCCGAGCGAAGGAAACGAGGCCTCGGCCGTGGTGTTCTCCATGGTCGTGGAGCTGGAGGAGGGCAGGATGTGGGTGGCGCCGGGCAACCCCTGCCGGAACGATTACCAGGAGATCGACCTCGCCGGGGTGTGGTGAAGGAGAGCCCATGGCCTGGACCACGCCGCTGCTGTACGAACGACTGACCTGGCCGGAAGTCCGAAGAGCGGCCGAGGAGGACCGGGTCTGCCTGATCCCGGCCGGGACCCTGGAGGACCACGGGCCGCACCTGCCGCTCGACGCCGATACCCGGATCGCCACCGAGATCTGCCGCCGGGCCGCAGGGGAGATCCCGGATGAGGTGGTGCTGTTGCCGCCCATCATCCACGGCTTCACCCCGCACCACATGGACTTCCCCGGCCCCATCACGATCGGGTGGGAGACGTTCGTCCGGTATTGCACCGACATCGGCGACTCCCTCGCCCATCACGGCTTCAAGCGGATCCTGTACCTGAACGGCCACGGCTCGAACATCCCGCTCGTGGAGATGGCCGCCCGGCTGGTCGCCCTGGAGCATCCCGACGTGCTGGCGGCGGGGGCCTTCTACCTCACCAGCGCCGAATCGATGAAGGTCATCGAGGAGGTCCGGGAGTCGGACATCGGCGGCATGGGCCATGCGTGCGAGCTGGAGACCTCCATCTACCTCCACATCGATCCCGAGGCGGTGGACATGGAGAAGGCTGTGGACGAGAACTCCTTCCCCGAGGGGCCGAACGCCTGGATGGACTGGTCCGACGGGCCGCTCAAGCTGATGCCGTGGTGGAGCGCCATCAGCCACACCGGGGTCCACGGTGACGCGACCAAGGCCACGGTCGAGAAGGGGAAGGCCCTCCTCGACCAGGCCGTCCGGGAGTGCGTCTCGTTCCTTCGCGAGCTCCGGGAGAAGCCGCTCCCGGTACGCTCGGAGCCGCGCGAGACGAACGGGTGACCGAGAGGCCCCTGACTGCCTGGAATCCGCTGGGGTCCCCGTGCTATACAAGCGGCGTCGGGAACTTGAACCGTGAGTCAAGACGCCAGGGCGACGAGCCGAGTGCCGCGTCCCTGGGCACGAGGGGGACGGTGTGAGGGAGGGGGACGCTCGATGACGAAGACGGCGCGGGTGGCCGCAATGGCCGTGGCGGTAACGATGCTCGCCGGGCTCACCTTGGCAGGGTCGGCCTTCGCGCAGAGCCCGACGGGCGAGGCCCAGAAGGTCACGTGGACGCTCGGCACCGAGAGTGACGTCGACTCGTTCAACCCGTTCGTGGCCGTGGCCTCGGGCTACACGATCTTCGCGATGACCTACG
>JBOGVG010000189.1:0-6959 GCA_050692435.1 Actinomycetota bacterium | reverse complement strand
CTTCCCGCCGACGGGGTATCCGAACGATGAGGAAGTGTAGCCGCGGCGGCCCGGCCGCATCTGCCGCCGATGATTGACAGCCCTATATGGACGTAGGAATGTGAATGCCCGGCCTTCTGCGAGGCATGGCCTCGCGCGAGTGAGGGCAGGCGGTCATTACTCAGGGTGAAGGAGGGAGTGCCTCATGGAACTGGAGCAGGCGGATGAGTTGGTGAACTCGGCCTACCGTCGTGTGCAAGAGCTCGACCGCTTCTCTCGGTCCTCCTCCCCCATCGGAAAGGCAGAGCTCGCGACCATTGCACTGCAGGCGCTGGCGGAGCTGGGTGCGCTTGCAGACTGGACGGTGGGGCCGGGCATCACGCATTCGATCCTTCAACTTCTCGATGAGAACGAGCGGCAGAAGTTCGAGAGAGTCCGCGAGTTCGTCAAGCATGCGGGAGAGCAGGACGGACCGGCAGCAGGGCAGGCATCGTCGATGAGCGACATCTCTGATCGTGCCGGAATGGAGATCGATCCGGCACCGTCGGGCCATTCACGCATGGCGACCGAAAATCAGGTCCTCGCGGATGAGGACCTGGGAGCGAGGGCCGCCGAGGCCGTCGTCTATCAGCTCTACTGCGAGCTCGTTGAACGGGCGGTGATTCTTGTCGAGCGTTCGCCCACGGCTCGGTCACGGCTCTTTCCGCTGGTGTGGGTGGTTGCGGCCCTGATCCCGCCGCCCGACCTCTCGCTTCGTGGGAAGGGGGTCTAGAGCCTTCTCAGGTTGAACGGGCGGGACGCCGAGAAGTGATAGATAGCCTGAACAGGATCTGAGACGCGTAGGAAGCCTGAGGCACTTCGGAAAGGAGGGATCGGTCGGTGAGCCTGGGTTTGGACATCTCCACGATCGCCAGGATAGAGGCGGATCGAATCTACGCGATGATACTCCCGGAGACGGAGGACAAGAACGAAACGGTGACCGTGCCTCTCTCGTTCCTCTCGAATATAACGACAACCGGGAAGACCCTGGAGCAGTTCGCACCGACCTACATCAGGGTAGCTCTGGACAAACTCACAGAGACGGCGAAGATCCACCGGTTCAGGAAAAAGGCCGTCATACCGAAGGAGAGCCTTTCGTTCATCGCGGCCGCGTTTCGAATCGCGGCGGATTCGGCGGGGGGACGGCGTTCGTAAGCAACATGGGCGCGATGGGCCCTCTCCACGACGGAGAGCAACCAGACCCGCGGAGTCGGGGCCAGACATAGGCGACTGATTTGCCAATAAGGCTCGAGCGTGAGCTGAAGCACGAGCGGCCAGGAGCCGCCGCAGTCTGGGTGGAGATCAAGTTGACGGCGCCGCCGGGCCAAGCTACCGGACGCAACGGTTTCGCCACCCCGCCCCAGCCCTGATCAACGTCACACCGCATCCGTGTCGGGAATCACGCAGCAACGGTGCCGGGTGTCACGGCACCTGGTGGACGGGTTGCGCGAATGTCACCCCATGGCAGCGCACTTGAGCCTGGAGCCCGCCGAGACGCTCAACCTGGAGAGGAGGGACGTCACGCCACCAGCGCTGAACGATCTTCTGACCCTCGCGTCATGGGTGGCGGTCCGGTGGGGAGAGCTCGACGAGCGGGCCCGGCTGGCGCTGGTCCGAAAGATCCAGCGGGTGGCTTCGAATCTCGGCCGGCATGCCCAAGGAAACGGCGGGGGGGAACACGGATCAGACGACGGGCCACAGGTGCTCAACCGACTCTTCCTTCTCACCCCTCGGGAGATCGAAGTCCTCGAGGCGATCACCGACGGCCACTCCACGGCCAAGATCGCGTCACTCTTTGGGATCAGCACCGCCACCGTCCGGACCCACGTGAAGAGCCTCCTGGCCAAGCTGGGACTCCACTCCCGGGTGGAGGCGGTCTCCTTGATCCTCAGGTCCAACGGGGAGTCTCCGAGCACGGAAACGGCCTAGCCGACCACGGCACGACTCCCCCAAGTCTTCCACCACCGTTGCCCCAATTTGGGATGGGTGGCTAGGGGAACCACGGAGGCCCAGGTATCCAGCCTGGGCCTCCCTGTGTATGCCCACATGGAAGCCGCTTGATGCGTTGACAAATCCAACGGGTAAGCAATAACTTACCGTAAGCAATGGTTTACGCAAGCGAGAGCGCCACTGCCAAGGTCCTCGATGCGCTGGGGGATCCCACCCGGCGGGCGGTCCTGGAGCTGCTCAGGGACGGGGCCCGGCCGGTGGGCGAGATCGCCAGGGACCTACCGGTGAGTCGCCCGGCCGTCTCCCAGCACCTTCGGGTGCTGAAGGGAGCGGGGCTGGTGCGGGACCGGCGGGAAGGGACCAGACGGCTGTACAGCGTGGATGCCGCGGGCCTCTCTGCGCTCCGGACCTACCTGGAGACATTCTGGGACAGCGCCCTCGGCGCGTTCAAGGAAGCGGTCGACGAGGGCGGCGGTACGCCGCCGGAGGACGAAAGGGGAACGAGATGAACGACGTCGAACCGATCCGACGGTCCGTGACCGTGCGATGCAGCCCGGAGCGTGCGTTCCGAGTCTTCACCGACCAGATGAGTGCCTGGTGGCCCCTGGAAACCCACGGCCGGGCGGCGGACCAGTTCGCCGACGAGGGAGTGAAGGCAGAGCGCCTCGAAGTGCAGGGAAGGATCGGGGGCCAGATCATCGAGCACATGTCCAACGGCGTCTCGCTTCCGTGGGGCGAGTTCCTGGCCTGGGAGCCGCCAACCCGGCTCGTCCTGGCGTGGAAACCGCACTCCCGGCCGGTCGCCCCGACCGAGGTCGAGGTTCGGTTTCTCCCCGACGGCGACGGAACCCGAGTGGAGCTGGAGCATCGCGGGTGGGAACGGGTCGGCGCTGAGGCCGCAGAGGTGCACGAGGCGTATGGCTCGCAACAGGGATGGGTCACGACGTTGAACGTCTTCGCCGCCGCTATCGAGCGGAAGGTGGCCTGATGGGACGAGCGCGGACCCGGGTGCGGAAGCGGAGGACTATTCCGCGCCGGCCTGCACCTTTGCGGCGAGCCGACGGAGCGGTAGGCGACGACTCGCCGATCCGCGCCCGGAGTAAGCTCGCCCGGTCGTGGAGGTCCTGAAAGTCGTCGCGTTCCTCGTGGGAGTGGCGCTCGTCCTCTACACGATCAGGGCGGCCATTCGATTGTTCCTGGTCCCCCGGGCCCTCCAGCTGTACGTGGCGCGCTTCGTGTTCGTGATGGTCCGCCGGGTGTTCTGGTTGTTCGCCAACCATCGACACGACTTCGTCCGCCGAGACGCCGTGATGGCCTTCTACGCGCCGGTCGCGCTCCTCTCGATGTTCACCCTGTGGCTCGTCTTCGTCCTCATCGGGTACACGGCGATGTACTGGGCACTGGGGAACCACCCACTGTCGTTCGCGTTCACCGAGTCCGGCTCGGCCCTGCTCACGCTGGGGTTCGCGGAAGGACGCAACCTGGCCACCATCGGGCTGATGTTCACCGAAGCGGCCATCGGCCTCGGCCTGCTGGCCCTGTTCATCGCGTACTTGCCCAGCCTGTACGGCGCGTTCTCCCGGAGAGAAGCCGGGGTCTCCAAGGTCGAGGTCCGCGCGGGACGGCCCCCCTCGGGCGTCTACCTCATCCAGCTGGCGTGGACCGTCGGCCGGATGGAGATCCTGAAGACACTGTGGTCGGAGTGGGAGAACTGGTTCGTGGAGGTCGACGAGACCCACACATCGTTCCCGCCTCTGGTCTTCTTCCGCTCGGGCCACCCGGACCAGTCATGGGTGACTTCGGCTGGGGCCATCCTGGACGGCGCGTCGCTCTACGTCTCCAGCGTGGACGTCCCTCGAACGCCCGAGCCCGAGTTCATGATCCGAGCCGGCTTTCTCTGCCTGCGGCACATCGCGGCATTCTTCTGGATCCCGGTCCCCGACGACCCGGCGCCCACCGATCCCATCTCCATCGAGCGGAGCGAGTTCGACGCCGCCTACGACCGGCTGGCCGCGGGCGGCGTACCGATGAAGCCCGATCGGGACCAGTGCTGGCGGGACTTCGCCGGGTGGCGGGTCAACTACGACACCGCGTTGATCGGACTGGCCAGACTGACCATGGCGCCGCAGGCCCCATGGTCGTCGGATCGGTACCCCGACGGGCACTATCTGCCCCCCGCCCTCCGCTGGCGGAGCGAGCGCCTCGCGCGGCGGGGCGGTTCGGGGTAGCGTTCGGTCCCGACGAGCCACGGGGACGGAGGGAGCAACATGCTCGGGCACCCCAGGGACCGCAGACGACCCCTGAGCCGCAGGGAGTTCCTTCGCCGCGCGGGGGTAGCAGGGATCGCGACACCGAGCCTGGCGGCCGTCCTGGCGGCCTGCGCCGGCGAGACCACGACGGAGGGGGGCAGCCCGTCGGCGGCCCTCCAGCTCGCCAGGCCCGACTCGCCGGTCACCCTCCCGACCCAGGACAACCCGGCCATCGCCGACGGCCTCCAGCCCGAGGCCGGCCCGTTGAAGATCCTTGGCTACAACGACTACATCCGGAAGTTCATCCTGAACAAGTTCTCCGACGAGTTCAGCACGTCCGTTGACTGGACGATCTTCGACACGCCCGAGCAGATGGTCCAGATGATGCAGTCCTCCGGTTCGAACTGGGACCTGATCGTGTCGGTCACCCTGGAGAACGTGGGCAAGCTCGCGTTCGGTCAGCTGATCCAGCCGCTCAACAAGACCTACATCCCGAACCTGGCCAACGTGTGGAAGGTGTTCCAGAGCCCGTTCTACGACGTGGACGGGCAGTTCACCGCGCCGTACACGGTGTACACGACCGGCATGACGTGGCGGAACGACGTGGTGACCGAGGACATCCCGGCCATGGACAACCCCTACGACATCCTGTGGGACGCCAAATACGCCGGCCAGGTCCACCTGCTGAACGGCTCACGCGACACCCTCGCCGCGGCCCTGCTGCGGATGGGGGCCGACGTCAACACGTCGGACCCGAACGTCCTGGACCAGGCGAAGCAGATGCTCCTCGACGGCGTCGAGAGCATGAACTGGAAGTTCGACCACGTCGACTACAGCGAGCTCGGGACCTTCGAGATCCACCAGGCGTGGTCGGGGCAGGTCGCCTATTACCAGTACTACCTTCCGAAGGGCCTGCCCATCACAGCGTTCTCCTACGTGTGGCCGCCCAAGGCCGCGGGCAAGAAGCCCGGGATCATCACGAACGACGTGTTCGCCATCCCCAAGGGCGCGAAGAGCCCGGTCCTGGCCCACGCGATGATCGACTACCTCCTGGAAGAATCGAACTCGGCCGTGAACTACGCCTACGAGGGGTATCAGCCGCCTCTCACGTCGATCACTCCGGAGTCGATCCTGGCCGACGAGCTGGTCCCCAAGAACCTGTCGAACATCCTGATCACTGAGGAGGATTTCCCCCTCGGGGTCCAGGAGCTGGAGCTGGCCCCGGCGGTGAACCAGCTGTACCAGCAGATCTACCAGGACGTCACCGGCGGCGCGTGATCTCCCCCGGCCGAACCGTGACGGTCGGTGCCTGAGGGGGCCGGATCGGGGTCTGCGGGGGCGTGGTTCCCCTCGTGGTTCTGGCCGTCGTTCGCCGCGCCCGCCACCATCTGGCTGCTCCTGTTCTTCGTGCTCCCCTTCTTCGTCATCCTGGCCATCGCGTTCGGCCGGCTGGACCCGATCTTCCTGACGCCCTCTCCCGTGTACAACCCACTCCGATGGGACGCTGGCCCGTTCCGGGACGTGCTCTCGCAGATCTTCACCAGCGGCTCCGTGTATCAGAGCGACTTCCTGCGCACGCTGGCGTTCGTGTTCGCGGCCACCGCCCTGTGTCTGGTGATCGGCTATCCGGTTGCCTATTTCATCGCCCGGCACGCGGGGCGCTTTCGGACCCTGTTCCTGGTGGCGTTCATCGCCCCGTTCTGGATCAGCTACATGATGCGGATGCTGGCCTGGATCAACCTCCTCCAGCCGAGTGGTTACGTGAACCGGATCCTGGGGGGCCTTGGTCTGGCGAACACGGAGGCGCCGATCCAGTGGCTGAACGGCAAGCCCCTCACGGTCATCCTGGGGCTGACGTACGGCTACGTGCCGTACATGATCCTGCCGCTGTTCGGTGTCCTGGACCGGATTCCCTCCTCCACTCTGGAGGCCGCCAGAGACCTGGGTGCCGGACAGGTGACGACGTTCCTGCGGGTGACGCTGCCGCTGTCGCGACAGGGGATCCTCGCCGGAATCGTCATCGTGTCGCTCCCGATGTTCGGTGACTACTTCACCCAGACGCTGCTCGCCGGAACGCGCAACACGGCCATGATCGGCAACCTCATCTTGAGCTCCATCCAGAGCTCACTGGTGCAGACGGGCGCCTCGCTGGTCCTGATCCTGCTGGTCCTGCTGATCCTTCCGATGCTCTACTACCTGCGCGCCACATCGAAGGCCACCGAGCTGGTGGCCCGATGAGACGGGGCGTCCTGGCCCGGCTGTCGAACCCGTGGGCCAGGGCGCGGTTCCTGTGGGCCGTGGCCATCGCCTACGTGGCCTGGACGCTCCTCCCGGTCGTCGTGGCGGTCCTGTTCTCCTTCAACGGCACGCGCTCGCTCACGTCCTGGCAAGGGTTCTCCACGCAGTGGTACGCGGGAAACGAGAGCTCGGTGTGGCAGGATCCGACCCTCCGCTCGGCGCTGGTGCAGAGCCTGAAGCTCGCCGGCCTCACTGTGCTGATCGCGGTGCCGCTCGGCGTGGGGTTCGCCCTGGCGCTGGACCGGTGGCGGGGACGGGCCTCGGGCACAGCCAACTTCCTCATGCTGTTCTCGTTCATCACCCCGGAGGTGGCCATTGGGGTGGCCCTGTTCCTGTTCTTCGTGCAGCTCGCGTCGGCGATCGGGACGGGGTTCACCGCGCAGGCCCTGGGCCTGTCGATGTACATGCTGGCATACCCGGTGATCATCGTCCGGGCCCGATTGC
>JBOGVG010000188.1:0-16961 GCA_050692435.1 Actinomycetota bacterium | reverse complement strand
CCACGCAGGTCACGGCCATCGTGCCGAGGGGAGCGACGACCGGCCCCATCAGCGTCACGAACCCGAACGGCACGGCCTTCAGCGACGAACCGTTCACGATCAAGCACCTGCGGAGGGTGACGCTCGCGCTCTCGGGGAGCCTTCGTGCCTCGGGAATCGTCAGGGTGCTGGACGGGACCGCCGCCTGCATCGACGAGGTGGCCGTGCGGATCCAGCGGTTCGTGTCCGGGTCCTGGCGGACCGTCGGCACCACGGTGACCGACGAGGACGGTTCCTACTCCGTCCGGGTGGCGAACCGGGAGGGCAGACATCGGGCCAGAGCCCCCAGGTTCACCCTGGACAACCGGGACGTCTGCGCCCGGGCGACGTCGCCGGCCGTGTCGAACGTCTGAGGTGACGCGGGCGAAGGGCCCCAAAGCTTTGGGCCCTTCGCCCCATCCCCGACCCCCGCGAGCAGCGCGTTCGCGCCACTCGCTAAGCTAGGCGCAGATGCGAGTCCTGCTGTTCACCGGAAAGGGCGGCGTGGGCAAGACGACCGTGGCGGCCGCCACCGCCGTGAAGGCGGCCCGGGCCGGGAGCAGGACACTGGTGATGAGCACGGATCCCGCGCATTCGCTGGCCGACTCGTTCGATCAGGACGTCTTCGACCAGGCCACGCCAATCGCCAGGAACCTGTGGGCCGAGCAGATCGACGCGCAGGCCCGCCTTGAGTCCAACTGGCGCGAGATCCAGGAGTACTTCATCTCCGTGATGAACTGGGCTGGCGTGGAGACGATCCAGGCCGAGGAGCTGTCGGTGATCCCCGGGCTGGACGAGATCTTCAGCCTGATCGACGTGAAGCGTCACGTCGACGAGCACACCTACGACCTACTGGTGGTGGACTGCGCGCCCACGGCCGAGACCCTCAGGCTACTCTCGCTACCGGACATCATGAACTGGTACATCGAGCGGATCTTCCCGGTGGAGCGGCGGGTGGTGAGGGCGGTCCGCCCGCTGGTCTCCAGGATCACGACGCTCCCCATCGCGGGGGACCAGTTCTTTGGCGCCGTGGAGCGGCTGCACCGGAACCTCGACGCGGTTCGGCGGATCCTGACGGAGGAGCACACGTCCACGGTCCGGCTGGTGGTGAACCCGGAGAAGATGGTCATCGCCGAGGCCAGGCGGACGTACACGTATCTCGGGCTGTTCGGCTACCGCGTGGACGCCGTGGTCGTGAACCGCATCATCCCCGACGACGTCACCGACCCCTACTTCGGCAAGTGGAAGGACATCCAGGCCGAGCATCTCCAGACCGTCCGGGAGTCCTTCGAGCCGGTGCCCATCCTCACCGCCCGGCTGTTCGACCGGGAGATGGTGGGCATCGACCTCCTCGACGAGATGGGCGACGAGGTATACGGGAGACGGTCCGTGACCGACGTCCTCTACCAGGATCACCCGATCCGGGTTCGGAAGCGAGGCACCGGCTACACACTGTCGATGCGCCTTCCCTTCGTGTCGCGCGACGACATGGACATCCACCGGCGAGGCGACGAGCTGTTCGTCCGGGTCGGGTCGTACAAGCGGAACCTGATCCTCCCGGCGACCCTCCAGCGGCTGGAGGTCCGGGGGGCGAACTTCATCGGCGACCACTTGGAGATCAGCTTCGACCTGGGGCCCGAGGCCGGTTCCTCGCGGGCCCGGGGAAAGGGGACGACGGATGGCTGAACCGACGACGACAAGAACGAGGAAGCGCCTCGAAGCGGAGACGCCGGAGGAAGCGGCAGGGCACGATGGAGCCGTGTGCTCGGTCGCATTCTGCCCGATCGGGCTCGCGATCGGAACCGTGAACAGGGCGAGCCCGGAGCTGACGGAGCACCTGCTCACGGCGGGTCGGGAGTTCCTGCTGGCTGCGAAGGCGGTGATCGACGCGCGGGCCGCCGACATCGGGGAGGGAGGGAAGCCGACGAAGCTCGAGCGGATCGAGATCGCGTGATGAGGGTGGACCACTCCCTGCTCCGCAAGCTGGCGGAGTGGGATCCGGCCGGGGTCCCCATTACGTCCGTGTACCTCACCGTCGACGGGCGGCGGTACCCGCGGAAATCCGACTACGACGTGCGGCTGGACGAGCTGCTCCGACGGGCCCGGGCCCAGGCCGAGGGCCTGTCCAACCCGGCGGTTCGTTCCGTGGAGCGCGACCTTGGCGCGATCCGCTCCTACGTGCACGATGAGTTCGAACGAGGGGACACGAGGGCGCTGGCGTTGTTCTCGGCTCACGCGGCCGGGTTGTGGGAGGAGATCCGCCTGCCCCGGCCCGTGCACGATCGCGTCACGGTGGCGTCGGCAGCCGATGTCCTCCCGCTCGAGCAGGCCCTCGAGACGTACCGCTCCTTGTGTATGGGACTCGTGGACTACGAGAAGGCCAGGCTGTTCCTGTCGGAGCTCGGACGCATCGAGGAGGTCACCGCCGTCTGGGACGAGGTCCCTGGCCGCCACGACCAGGGCGGCTGGGCGCAGATGCGGATGCAGCGTCACGTCGATGACCACCGCCAACGGCACCTCAAGCGCGTCGCGGAAGCGTTGTTCCGGCTGCTCAAGAGGCGCCCGTTCGAGGCGCTCGTGCTGGCCGGCCCTGCGGAGGCGCGTCTCGAACTCCAGCGCAACCTGCATCCATACTTGAGAGCACGTGTCCGCGCCGGGTTGACCTTGGCCATGACGGCGACCGTGGACGAGGTCGCCGCCGCGTGCCTGGCCGTGGAGGAGGAGCTCGAGCGGGGAGCGGAGACGGTCAAGGTCGAGGCCCTGAAGGAGGCCGTCGATTCGGGCGGCAGGGCCGTGACCGGGCTTGCGGGGACGCTCGCTGCCCTGGCCGAGGGGCGCGTCGGGGAGCTCGTGGTGTCGCTTGACCTGGCGGCTTCCGGCCTGTCCTGCCCTTCGTGCGGACGGCTCACCGATCACGGGAGCAAGTGCCCGACGTGCGGTTCGAAGATGGAGGCCGTTCCGGACGTCGTGGAGGCGGCGGTGGCGCAAGCCCTTCGGCAGGGCTGCCGGGTGCAGACGGTCGTTGACCGCGACGGGCTGGCACACCACGGCGGGATCGGCGCCCTGCTCCGGTTCTGAGGCATGAACGTGACGGATCCGGGGGAGGCGCTCGGCATCGACGTCGGCGGAACGAAGATCGCGGCGTTCCGAGTGGCTCGGGACGGGACCGTCCTGGACCGGGACATGGTCCCCACACCGGCGGAGGATCCGGAAGCCACCATCGACTCGATGATCGACGTGGCCAAGCGGCTGCTGTCGCCGGAGGTCGTGGCGGTGGGCGTGGGAGCCGCGGGGCTGGTCGACGTGAGCGGGGGCATCCTCCGGTTCGCCCCCAACCTGGCCTGGCGCGAGCTGCCCATCGCCGAGCGCATGAGCGTGGCGCTCGGACTGCCGTGCCAGGTGGACAACGACGCCACTGCGGCGGCGTGGGGCGAGTACCGGTTCGGCGCGGGCCGGGGCTACCGTCACATGCTGCTGGTGGCGGTGGGGACCGGCATCGGCGGTGGGATCGTGGCCGGTCGTCGGCTGTTCCGGGGGGCCCACGGGTTCGCCGCCGAGATCGGGCACATCATCGTGGAGCCGGGCGGCCCCCTCTGCGGCTGCGGGAACCGGGGGTGCTGGGAGCAGGTGGCCTCCGGCCACGCCATCGGGCGCCTGGGCCGCCGGACCGCCGGGGAGCACCCTCGCTCGCTCGTGACCGAGCTCGCCGGGGGGGACCCTGATCGGGTCACCGGCGCGACCGTGACGGAGGCGGCCATGCGGGGCGACGACGTCGCCATCCGGATCCTGTCGAAGGTGGGACGGCGGCTGGGGGAAGGGATCGCCGGGCTCGTGAACGTCCTTGACCCGCAGGTGGTGGTGGTGGGCGGGGGGGTCATCAGGGCGGGGGACCTGCTGCTCGACCCGGCCCGGGTGGCGTTCGCGGAGGCCGTGGAGGGCTTCGACCACCGGCCGAACGTGCCCATCGTCGGGGCTCAACTCGGCAACGACGCCGGAGCGGTGGGGGCGGCGACCCTGGCTCTCGAGGAGCTCGGCGCGTGAGGTCGTCGGGCCCGAGGCATGGCACCCTGACACCGTGAGGATCGGGCTCGTCCTCCCCCTGTTCTCCGGCGACGCCGAGCGGGTGCTCTCGTTCGCGCGGCGCGCCGAGGACCTCGGCTACGACGGCCTGTTCGCGTTCGATCACTTCTTCCCTCCGGGGGCCGCCAGGGACCGTTCCTCCCTCGAGGGCCTCACCATGCTGTCGGCCGTGGCCGCGGTCACGGAGCGGGTCACGGTGGGAACGCTCGTGACGAGGGCCTCGCTCCGGCCGGCCGGGCTGATGGCAAAGCTCGCCGCCGGGATCGACGACATCAGCGGGGGGCGGATGGTCCTCGGCATCGGGACCGGGGACCCCATCGACCGGCCGGAGCACGAGGCCTACGGGCTCACCTACCTGGACAAGCGGGAGCGCCGGGAGCACCTGGTGGAGACGGTCCGCGCGGTGAAGGCGCTGTTCCAGGGGGAGCCGTGGCCGGGGGGCGGGTCCGTCCCGGCGGTCGCGGGCCCGATCGTCCCGCCGCCGGTCACGCCGGGGGGCCCGCCGGTCTGGATCGGCGGGTTCGCCGACGAGGTCGTCCGGATCGCGGGGCGGGAGGCGGACGCCTGGAATGGCTGGGGGATGTCGATCCCCGAGTTCGCCGGGAAGGTGGGCCTGCTCCGCGAGACGGCGACGGCGGCCGGGCGGACGGTGGAGGCGACCTGGGCCGGGATCGTGGTGGCAGGCAAGGACGAGGACCAGGCCGGGGAGATGCTGGACGCCCGAGCAAGGAAGGGGTTACTCGAGTCCAGCGTCTGGGCGGGGAGCGCCTCGTCGCTGGTCTGGTGGTTCCATGGCTTGGAGAAGGCCGGTGCGTCCTGGGCCGTCGTCGTGCCGGCCGGCCCGGCGGACCGCCTCGAGTTGATCGCCGATCTCGTGCTCCCGCACCTCCGGCCCGCATCGTGAGCGGCCAGGGCGACCTGACGCAACGCAAGCGGGCGCTGCGCAGCCGGGTGCGTGCCGTCCGCGACGCCCTGACGCCGGAGGAGCGGGCGCGGGGGAGCGAGGCCGCGACGACGAACCTGTTCGCGCTGCCGGAGATGAACGGCGCGTCCACGGTGATGACGTTCTGGTCGTTCGGGTCGGAGATCGACACCGGCCCCACCATCCGACGGCTCACAGAACAGGGACGCCGGGTCGTCCTGCCCAAGGTGGAGGGCCGCACCATCGTTGCCGTGGGCTACCGACCGGGCGATCCGGTGACCGAGGCGTCGTTCGGCGCGATGGAGCCGACCGACGGGGACGTCCTCCCGCCCGAGGCCGTCGACGTTGTGGTGGCGCCCGGCCTGGCGTTCGACCGGCTCGGGTACCGCGTCGGCTACGGCGGCGGGTTTTACGACCGGTTCCTCCGACGGACCGGTTCGGACGCAGTGACGATCGGCTTGTGCTTCGCGGTGCAGGTGGTGGACGAGGTGCCCCATCGGCGCGGGGATCGGCCCATGGACCTCGTCGTGACCGACGAGGGCGTGATCCGGTGCCGCTGAACTCGACTTGAACGGCGAGTCAAACTCGTGGTTCGATACGGATCCGGGTCCCCCGGACGCGAGGAGACGATGGCGGAACAGGAAGCGCTGAAGACCGCGTTCCACGAGGTCGCACTGGCCGCGGGCGGCACGCACATCGCCGACGGCGGCTGGCTGTGGGTGGAGAAGTTCGGCGACGTCCGCAAGGAGTACGAGGCGGTCCGCGACGACGTCGCCGTGTGGGACGTCTCGGCCCTCAACAAGTGGGAGTTCCGGGGGCCCGACGCGCTGAAGTCCGCGCAGCGGCTCCACTCGAACGACGTCATTGGCCTCGACGTGGGCCAAGTTCGGTACGGCGCGTTCCTCGACGAGGACGGGCTGATGGTCGACGACGGTACCGTGTTCAAGCTGTCGGATGACCACGTGTGGGTCATGACGAACGGCAAAGACCACGACGGGTACTTCGGTGACGCGCTGAAGGACCTCGACGTGGGATTCGAGTGGGTCGCGCTCCGGATGCCGCACCTCGGGGTGATTGGGCCGCGCGCTCGCGAGGTGGTGCAGGGCCTGACCGATGCCGACCTCGGCGGGCTGCGGTACTTCCGGTTCTTCCCCGAGCCCGTGAAGGTGAGCGGCGTGCCCGTCTACCTGTCGCGCACGGGCTTTGGTGGCGAGCTCGGGTACGAGCTGTTCCTCACCGACCCTTCGAACGCGGCCGACCTATGGGACGTTGTGGTGAACAAGGCCGGCATCACGCCGTTCGGCGTGGAGGCCATCGAGATCCTGCGGATCGAGGCCGGGCTGATCGTCACCGACTACGACTACGAGGCCCACCAGCGCACGCCGTTCGACTTCAACTTCGACCGGTTCGTCAGGCTCGACGCCAAGGGCGAGTTCCTGGGCAAGGACAGGTTGCGGACCGTGGCGAAGAACCCGCCGAACCGGTTCGTGACGCTGAAGCTTCGGACCGAGGATCTCCCCGAGTACGGGGCGGCGGTGCGGAAGGATGGCGAGGAGATCGGCGTCCTCACCAGTCCGACCGACAGCCCCCGATTCGGCCCCATCGGGATGGCCGTGGTGCCGGCCGGGGAGGCCCGGGTGGGGAACACCGTCGAGGTGGTACTGGGGGAGAGCACGATCCCGGCGACCGTGGACGTGCTCCCCATCTACGACACCGAGAAAACGCGCCCCCGGAGCTGAACCGGCGCCGGTTCCGCCACACGAGGCCCTCGCTGGGGTATCCTGAGGGCTGGAATCACAAGCCTGTGATTCGGGCTCGATCCGGGAGGTCGGTCCATGTTGCTGCATACGTGCTCGCCGCCCAGGGACGAAGGGACGGAGGCGCAGACCCTGTGGGTATGCCCGCAGTGCGGGGCGGTGTGGGAGGCCGCACCCGACGAGGGCGGGATCTTCGACTTCGACCGGAACGACATCATCACGCGGGCGGCCTGGATCCGCGTCGAATCGGGCGTGCTCGCCGGCTAGAACAACCCGACGGTGCGGCCGTCCTCGTCGATGTCCACGTTCATGAAGGCGGGGGTCCTGCCTAGGCCGGGCATCCGCTGCATGTCGCCGCACAGCACGACCACGAACCCTACGCCGGCGCTCGGCACCACGCCGCGCACGGGGAGGCGCCACCCCTTCGGCCGGTTCAGCATCGCGGGGTCGTGCGTGAGGGACAGGTGGGTCTTGGCCATGCACACCGGGTACTCCCCGAACCCCAGGGCCTCCATCCGGGCGATGTCCTTCTCGGCCTGCGGCTGGTAGTCCACGCCGTCGGCCCCGTACAGCCGGTTGGCGATGGTCTCGATCTGGTTCCTGATCGGCGTCCCGTGCGGCGAGAGCTGGGAGAACGAGCTCGGCTTGTCGCAGGCCTCCACGACTGCCTGCGCGAGCTCGAGGCCTCCGTCGCCCCCTCGGGCGAAGCCATCGTTCAGGACGACCTTCTCCGCGCCGGCTTTGGCGGCGAGCTCGTCGATCACCTCAAGCTCGGCCGGGGTGTCGGTGGGGAAGCGGTTGATCGAGACCACACACGGCAGCCCGTAGGCCTTCACCACGTCGATGTGGGCGGCAAGGTTCCCGGACCCCGCGCGAAGCGCGTCGAGGTCCTCCACGGCGAGATCCTCGAACCGAATCCCCCCGTGGGACTTCAGCGCGCGAACCGTCGTGACCAGCACGGCCGCCGACGGCGCGAACCCCCCGAGCCGGCACACGATGTCACAGAACTTCTGGAACCCCAGGTCCGACCCGAACCCCCCCTCGGTGACGACGTGGTCGGCGAGCTTCAGCGCGATCCGGTCGGCGATGATCGAGTTGTTCGCGTGCGCGATGTTCCCGAACGGCCCGGCGTGGATCAGCACCGGCTGGCCCTCCAGGGTCTGCACGAGGTTCGGCTTGAGGGCGTCCTTCATCACCACGGCCATGGCCCCTGCGACCTTGAGGTCCTCGGCCGTTACTGGCTTCTCGTCCGCGGAGTCGGCCACGACGATCCGTCCCAGCCGGGCCCGGAGGTCGCGCAGGTCCTCGGCCAGCGCGAGGACCGCCATCATCTCGGAGGCCGCGGTGATGACGAACTGGTTCTCGCGGGGGAACCCGTGAGCCTTGCCGCCCAGGCCGATCACCGTGTACCGGAGCTCGCGGGCGTTGACGTCCAGCGTGCGGGGCCACGTGATGGAACCCGCGTCGATGCGAAGCGGGTTCCCGTGGTAGATCGACGCGTCCAGGGCCGATGCGAGCAGGTTGTGGGCGGCGGTGACGGCGTGAAAGTCACCGTTCAGGTGGAGGTTGATGTCTTCCATGGGCACGACCTGCGCGTAACCGCCGCCCGTGCCACCACCCTTGATGCCGAACACCGGGCCCATGGACGGCTCGCGCAGGCACAGCACGACGTTCTTCCCGAGCTTGCCCAGTCCCTGGGCCAGCGAGATGGACGTGGTGGTCTTGCCCTCGCCCGCCTTGGTGGGGGTGATGGCCGTGGTGATGATGAGCTTCCCGTCGGGGCGGTCCTTCAGACGGTTCAGGACCGAGAGCTCAACCTTGCCCCGGTACCGGCCGAACGGCTCGAGCTCGTCCGGTTCGATCCCCGCCGCCGCGGCCACCTCGATGATGGGGCGAAGCGCGGCCTCCTGCTCGATCTCGAGCCCGCTCTTCATGACGGACGCTCCTCCTGACCCGCCGTTCAAAGGCCCCGTGAGGATACCCCGCATAATGGGCTGGTGGTCCAACCCATACCGCTTCGCCGCACCGTGACCAGGGCCTGGGTGCTCGCCGTCCGGGACGGCGCCGCCCACGAGCTCGCCGACCGGCTGGTCACCGAGGAGCCCATGGAGATCCGGGTGGAGGGTCCCGGCCAGCCCCCCGTCCCGGTGTCCGTCACGATGCGAACCCCCGGCGCCGACTTCGAGCTGGCCGTGGGGTTCCTGTTCACCGAGGGGCTGATCGGGGGGCGCGACGACGTCCGGAAGGTCAGCTACTGCGAGGACCTGGACGACGACGAGCAGCATTACAACGTGGTGACGGTGAACCTCACCGGGCCCTTCGATGCCGACCGGCTCAAGCGGAACTTCACCACCACGTCCTCATGCGGGATCTGCGGGAAGGCCGCCCTCGAGCACGTGGAAGTCCAGTGCCGGGCGGTCACCCCCGGCCCAGAGGTCTCTCGGGGCGTGATCGAAGGGCTCCCCGCGGGGCTTCGCGAGGGCCAGAGGGTGTTCGAGGAGACGGGCGGGCTGCACGCCGCCGGGCTGTTCGCGCCGAACGGGAAGCTGCTCGGGCTGCGGGAGGACGTGGGGCGGCACAACGCCGTGGACAAGATCGTGGGGGACGCGCTCCTCGCGGGCGGTTTGCCGCTTTCCGAGCGGATCCTGCTGGTGTCGGGCCGGGTTTCCTTCGAGATCGTGCAGAAGGCCGCGGTGGCCGGGATCCCCGTCGTGGCCGCGGTCTCGGCACCGTCGTCCCTGGCTGTTGACCTCGCCGAGCGCCTGGGCGTGACCGTGGTGGGCTTCGTCCGTGACGGCCGGTTCAACGTCTACACCCACCCCGAGCGGATCGCCGTGTAGGCACGCCGGTCCCGCGGGCCCGTCCCCGGCTGAACGGCGGGCTTAGAATCGTGGTCGAGGTCGGCGGAAGGAGGCCAGCTCGATGAAGAACGGCCGGACCCGACTCACCGAGCCGATGGTCCGCGAGAACGGCGGGCTGCGCGTGGCGACCTGGGACGAGGCCCTGGGCCGGGCCGCGGCGGGCCTGCGCGCCGCTCACGAGCGGAACGGCGGCAACGGGGTTGGCCTGTTCAGCTGCTCCAAGGCCACGAACGAGATGAACTTCATCGCCCAGAAGTTCATGCGTCAGGTCCTGAGCAGCAATAACATCGACAGCTGCAACCGCACCTGACACGCTCCCAGCGTGGTCGGTCTGGCCACGGTGTTCGGAGCAGGTGGGGGGACCAGTTCGTACGAGGAGATCGAGAACACCGATCTCATCGTGCTTTGGGGGTCGAATGCTCGCGAGACGCATCCGATCTTCTTCCACCACGTCCTGAAGGGGATCCGGAACGGAGCGAAGCTCTACGTCGTCGACCCTCGGCGCACGTCGTCGGCGGAGTGGGCGGACGTTTGGCTCGGCCTCGACGTCGGGTCCGACATCGCGCTCTCGAACGCCATGGCCAGGGAGACCATCCACGCCGGCCTGCACAACCGCACCTTCATCGAGAACGCCACGACCGGGTTCGAGGAGTATGCGGCCTCAGTGGAGCCGTGGACGCTCGGGGAGGGCGAGCGCGCCACGGGGATCCCGGCCGAGGTCATCGGGGAGTTCGCCCACGCCTACGCGCGAGCCGACCGGGCCGAGATCTGCTGGACGCTCGGCATCACCGAGCACCACAATGCGGTGGACAACGTGCTGGCCCTGATCAACCTGGGCCTCCTTTGCGGCCACGTTGGGCGCTACGGCAGCGGCCTCAACCCGCTCCGAGGCCAGAACAACGTGCAGGGCGGCGGCGACATGGGCGCGATCCCGAACAAGCTTCCCGGCTTCCAGGACATCGAGAAGATGCCCGAGGCCCGCGCCAAGTTCGAGAGCGCTTGGGACTGCACGATCCCGCCGAAGTACGGCTGGCACCTCACGTTGATGTTCGAGGCCATGGAGCGAGGCGACCTCCGAGCGCTCTACGTGATCGGCGAGAACCCGGCCACGTCCGAAGCCGACGTGAACCGGGCCAGGCACCTCCTCGAGGGCCTGGACAGCCTGATCGTGCAGGACATCATGCTGACGCAGACCGCGGAGATGGCCGACGTGGTCTTCCCGGCCTCCGCCGCTTGGGCCGAGAGCGAGGGCACCGTGACGAATAGCGAGCGTCGCGTGCAGCGGGTGCGCAAGGCGCTCGATCCTCCAGGCGAAGCGAGGGACGACATCTGGATCATCGCGCAGATGGCGAGGCGGCTGGGCAAGGACTGGGGCGACGTCACGGCTCACACTGCCTGGGACGAGCTGCGCTCGCTCTCGCCGATGCACGCCGGCATGGCCTACGAGCGGCTGGAGGCGATGAACGGGATCCAGTGGCCGTGCCTCGACGAGGACCACCCGGGCTCGAAGTTCCTCCACGGCCGCCTGTGGGAGGAAGACCCGGAAAAGCGCGGCCCGGCGGCTCCACTCTCCGTGGTGCCGTTCGAGCCGCCCGTGGATGAGCTGAACGAGGAGTTCCCGATCCGGCTCACCACTGGACGGCGCCTGGATTCCTTCAACACCGGCGTGCAGACCGGCGGCTACACTTCGCCCCTTCGCAAGCGTGAGGCCCTGTGCATCAGCCCCGAGGACGCCGAACGGCTGGGTGTGGCCGAAGAGCAGCGGGTGCTGGTCTCTTCGCGCCGCGGCAAGGTCGAGGCGCCGGTGCACATCGACCCCACCCTGCGGCCGGGGTTGGCCTTCCTGACCCTCCACTTCCCCGACCAGGTGGACACGAACGCCCTTACCATCGAGGCGTGGGACCCGAAGTCGGGCACGGCCGAGTTCAAGGCCAGCGCGATCCGGATCGACCGGATCGAGCGGCCCACCGCGGCGGCAGGTGGCGGCGGGGGTGGCGAGTGAAGCGGGAGCAGCGAGCGACGCTGGGGCCGCGAGGAGGAAGCGCGGGCCCGTGGGTGGGCAACGAAGGAGCCGTGTGGACCTCCACCTGATGCAAGCGGCCCCCACCGAGGACGAGCGGGCCGCCGTCGACGCGGTCGTCGGTGCGCCGGAATCCGGGTGGCACGGCGGCGAACGGCACATCGACCTGGAGGGACACGTCGGGTACGGGGGACAGGCCGCGCGGGAGCAACGTCACCTCCTGCTCCCGGCGCTCCACGCGCTCCAGGGCCGGGTGGGGTGGATCACCGAGGGAGGCTTGAACTACGTGTGTCGGCGGCTCTCCGTGCCGCCGGCCGAGGCCTACGGCGTGGCCAGCTTCTACGCCATGTTCTCGCTCGAACCGCGACCGAAAACCGTCGTCCACGTCTGCGACGACATCGCGTGCCGGGTGAACGGCGCCGAGGTCCTGATCGAGCAGCTCGAGCGAGAGCTCGGCCCCGACCGAGCCGGTGGGCTCATCCGGAGCCCCTGCCTGGGGATGTGCGAGCACGCGCCGGCGGCCCTGTTCCAGTCGGCGGGGCACGAGGCGACCGACGTATCCATCGGCCCGGTGACCATGGAGATGCTCGATCCGTTCCTCCACGGCGGAGGGTGGATCCGGAGCCCGAACGGCGGCTCCTTGGGGCGGCAGCCGCGAGAAGGGCTGCGGCTACTTCGTCGGGTCGGCGTGGTGGACCCACGATCGCTCGACGATTACCGGGCCCACGCCGGATATGAGGCGCTCCGGATCGCGCTCGAGCTGGGGCCGGAAGGCGTGATCCGGGAGGTGAAGGACTCGAAGCTTCTGGGGAGAGGCGGCGCCGCCTTCCCCACCGGGGTGAAGTGGGAGGCGGTGGCGAAGCAGCCGGTCCGTCCTCACTACTTCGTGTGCAATGCCGACGAGTCCGAGCCCGGCACGTTCAAGGACCGGGTCATCATGGAGTGGGACCCGTTCGCCGTTGTCGAGGCGCTCACCATCGCCGGCTTCGCCACCGGCTCGGAGAAGGGGTTCGTCTACGTGCGGGGTGAATATCCGCTGGCCACGGAGATGCTGGAGAACGCCATCGAGCAGGCGTGCACGCGGGGGTTCCTGGGCGAGGACGTGATGGGCGAGGGCTTCCGGTTCGACGTGGAGGTCCGGCGAGGCGCCGGCGCTTACATCGCCGGCGAGGAGACCGCCCTGTTCAACTCGATCGAGGGCAAGCGGGCCGAGCCGCGGAACAAGCCTCCGTTCCCCGTCACGCACGGGCTGTTCGGCAAGCCGACCGGCATCAACAACGTCGAGACCCTCATCAACGTCCTCGAGATCCTGCGGATCGGGGGACCCGCATACGCCGAGATCGGGACCGACGACTCGACCGGCACCCGGCTGTTCTGCCTGTCCGGGTGCGTGGAGCGACCGGGCCTGTACGAGGTCGAGTGCGGGACGATCCTTCGGGAGCTGCTCCGGCTGGCCGGGGGCGTGCGCGGCGGGGGCGAGCCCAAGACGATCCTGTTGGGTGGTGCCGCCGGCGGATTCGTGACGACGGACCAGCTCGACATGCCGCTGTCGTTCGACGCGGCCCGCAGAGTGGGCGTGACGCTCGGGTCCGGCGTGGTCATGGTGTTCGACGACGATGTCGACCTGGTGGACATCGTCCTTCGGATCGCGTCTTTCTTCCGGGACGAGTCCTGCGGCCAGTGCGTGCCGTGCCGGGTGGGCACGGTCCGCCAGGAGGAGGCGCTGCGCCGGTTGGTCGCGAGCTCGGAGATCGGCTCGCGGGACCAGGAGCTCCGGCTCCTGGACGAGATCGCCCAGGTCATGCGGGACGCCTCGATCTGCGGCCTCGGCCAGACCGCGGCGAGCGCCATCCAGTCCGCCGTCAAGCAACTCCATCTGTTCAACGGGGGATCGGCCTCGTGAGCGCCGTGTCCCTCGCCCCGCCGAAGCGCCTGGTCGAGATGGAGATCGACGGGAAGACCGTCCGGGTCCCAGAGGGCTCCACGATCCTGGAGGCCTGCCGGAGCGAGGGCATCGACACGCCGACCCTGTGCTACCTGGAGAGCCTGACGCCCGTGAACGTCTGCCGGGTGTGCGTGGTGGAGGTCGAGGGAGCGCGCGTGCTGGCGCCGGCGTGCTCGCGTGCGGTCGAAGCCGGGATGAAGGTGCGCACCGACTCCGACCGGGTGCGTCACTCCCGCCGGCTGGTGCTGGAGTTCCTCTCGTCCTCCGTCGACCTTTCGCTGGTGCCCGAGGACGTGAAGCGGTGGGTGAGGGAGTACGGGGCCGTGCCGGAGCGGTACGGCCCGGCGGCGGAGACGGTCCGCCAGCCGGTGAAGGTGGACAACGACCTTTACGTCCGGGACTACTCGCGGTGCATCCTGTGCTACAAGTGCGTCGAGGCGTGCGGGGTCGATGCCCAGAACACGTTCGCCATCGCCGTGGCCGGCCGTGGCTTCGACGCGCACATCTCCACCGAGCTCGACGTGCCGCTCCCCGACTCCGCCTGCGTGTACTGCGGGAACTGCATCGGTGTCTGCCCTACCGGCGCGCTGATGTTCCGGTCCGAGCACGAGATGCGGCAGGACGGAACGTGGGACGAGTCGAAGCAGGCCATGGTGGAAACGATCTGCCCCTACTGCGGCGTGGGGTGCGAGCTGGAGCTCCATGTCCAGGACAACTCGATCGTGAAGGTGACGTCGCCCCTCGACCACGACATCACGAACGGCCACCTGTGCATCAAGGGCCGGTTCGGGTTCGCGTTCGTCCAGAGCCGTGAGCCCGCGGCGACCGACGCGGACGGCTAACCTGGACCAGGCCGGTGAGGTCACCGGCGTCGTGCTCGCCGGAGGGCGCTCCAGCCGGTTCGGACGCGACAAGCTGAAGGAACCCTATCGGGGTACGCCGCTGCTACACCACGCGATCCTGCGGCTCGCCGAGGTGTGCCCGGAGGTCGTCGTGGTGGTCGCGCCCGGCGATCCCGATCCTCAGCCACCCACCGGAGCCCCCGTCCGCGTGGCCCGGGACCCGGAGGAGGGCCGAGGGCCCCTCGTGGGGCTATCGGCCGGCCTGGCCGAGGTCCGGACCGAGCTGGCACTCGTCGCGGCGGGGGACATGCCGGAGCTGTCCGCCGCCGTGCTCGCCGAGATGCTCAGGGTGGCCGGCGAGGCCCAGGTGGACGCGGTGGCCCTTCAGGACGGCGAGACCTTCAGGCCCCTGCCGGTCGTGGTGCGGGCGGGACCCGCCCGAGAGACGGGGCGGGCGCTCCTGCGCCGGGGAGAGAGGAGCCTCATGGCGCTCCTCGGGGCCTTCCGGTTGGCCATGATCGACGAGCCCACCTGGCATGCCCTCGACCCCATGCGGGCGACCCTCCTCGACGTGGATCGTCCCGAGGATCTGAACCGCTAGCGCGGCGACCGCCCGGAGGCCGGCCACGGGGGCTACGACTTCCGGTGAAGACAGAATCACCCGGCCTACGGTCAGGAGTGGCCCGGCCGGACGATGCGGCGTAGGCCTCTCGAGCCAGACACTGGCGGGGGATGTCCCTATCGGGAAATTGCCCTGGACGAGGGAGGTCGTTCGGATGATGGTCGTGGGGGCACGGGCGGCTATCCTCGTGGTCGCGCCCGGGCACCGGCTCCAGCGCGCGCTCTCCGCGGGGCTCGCACTCACGCTTGCCGCGCTGCTGGCGGGGGCGATCGAGCCGCTGTCCGACCCCTCCGCCCGGATCGCCGCCAAGGTCGACCCCGGCGTGGCCCGGGTCGCCGAGCTCGCCCCCGGGTCGACCCTCCGCGTGATCGTCAGGGAGACGGCGCCGTCAACCGAGACCGCCGAGCGGCTCGTGGTGGAGCTCGGTGGGACCGTCACCCACGAGCTGCCCATCATCGGTGCCTTCTCCGCCCGCCTGCCGGCCTCCGAGTTGCCGGCGCTGGCCGGATCCGACTCGGTGGGTCTGGTGTGGGGCGACGGTCGGATCCGCATGAGCTCGACCAACACGTCCGCCTACGACTCGGCGGCACCCAACACGGCTTGGCGTCAGTCGATCCGGTTGACGCAGGTGGATGACAACTACAACGGGGCCGGCGTCACCGTGGCGATCCTGGACACTGGGGTCACCCCCACCAGCGACCTCGACGGCCGACTCCTGGCCAGGGTGGACCTCACGCCGGATCACGACGGTTGGGACGGGTACGGCCACGGCGCCCACATGGCCGGCATCATCTCGGGGAACGGCGCCACGTCGGCCGGGCAGTGGAGGGGCGTGGCCCCCGGCTCGAATCTCGTATCCGTCAAGGTGGCCGGGACGGACGGTTCCACGGACGTCTCCGTCGTGATCGCCGGGATGCAGTGGGTGCTGGAGAACCGGTACCAATACAATGTCCGGGTCCTGAACCTCGCCTTCGGCACCGACTCCCTGCAGAGCTACAGCATCGACCCTCTGAACTACGCCGTGGAGCAGGTGTGGTTCTCCGGGATCCTGGTGGTCGCCTCCGCCGGTAACCGCGGTCCGGACGCGAACACGATCAACAAGCCGGGCGACGATCCCTTCCTCGTGACGGTGGGCGCGGCCGACCTCAAAGGCACCACCGAGCGCTGGGACGACGTCGTGGCCCCCTTCTCCGGCTGGGGGCTCACGCCCGACGGGTTCGCCAAACCGGACCTCGTGGCCCCGGGCATCACCATCGTGTCCACCCGGGCGCCCGGGAGCACCATCGACTCGTTGCACCCGGACGCCCGCCTCGGCGACGACTACTTCAAGGGGACCGGCACTTCCCAGGCGGCGGCCATCGTCTCCGGGGTGGCCGCCCTGATGTTCGAGGCCAACCCGCGGCTCACACCCGACCTGACCAAGGCGGCTCTCCTGCACTCCGCCTACAAGCTGCCGACCTACCGCACCGGCGGCGGCGCCGGGCTGGTCGACGCCTCGGGGGCCGTCCAGGCGGCCAAGAACTGGGGCGGCATCGCCCCGGCCAACGGCGGCCTGGTCCCCTCCACCGGCTTGGGGTCACTGGAGGCGAGCCGCGGCTCGTTCCACGTCCATACCGATGTCAACGGCGACGGGATGTGGGAACCGATGGTGGGCGAGATCGACGTCCTGGGCCAGCCGTGGACATCGACCTCCTGGTCGGCGCTGTCCTGGTCGACGTCGGTCTGGTGCTCGTTGACGTCCGTGTCGCCGGGGTGGGAAACCACCTCGTGGAGCGCGACCTCCTGGAGCGGCACCTCATGGAGCGCGACCTCGTGGAGCGCGACCTCGTGGAGCGCGACCTCGTGGAGCGCGACCTCGTGGAGCGCCACCACCTGGAGCGCGGACGTGTGGAGC
>JBOGVG010000187.1:0-2966 GCA_050692435.1 Actinomycetota bacterium | reverse complement strand
TCCTGGAGGGCCTGGTGGGACAACCCGCGGTGCTCTTCCCCGTGATCGCGTCGTACTGGGGCGTGCTGTTGCTCCGGGGGACGGCCGAGGACGTCCGGGTCCGGATGTTCATCGGGTTCGCCCTCGCACTGACGGGCTCGCTGGCCCTGTGGTCGCTCACCCACGGCAACCCGGTCCCCTTCTCCGGGGCCGGAGGCCCCTCGGAGGCCGGCGGGCTGTTCGGCGCAGTGGCAGCGTGGCCGCTCTCCCGGGCCGTGTCCCGGCTGGGGGCTGGGATCATGTGGACCGGGGCCACCGCACTCGGGCTGCTCATCTTCTCGGGGACGCCGCTCTCGGCCGCCTGGGCGCGGATCCACGAGCGGTTCGAGCTGGAACAGGACACGGAGGCCGGACCGACGAAGGCGAAGCGTGGCAAGCCCGCGCGCGACGTGCAAAGCGAGGAGAACCTCCCCCCCGTCGTCGACCTCCGCGAACCCGAGCTCGAGGAGGAGCCCTCGCCCGAACCGTCCTTCGCTCCCTCGACGGTAGCCAGGGGCGGCGCGTACAAGCTGCCGCCCATGGACCTTCTTCGCACGGCGCCCCCCTCGGCCGGCACGAACCGGGACGAGGAGCACACGAAGGCGGCCCTGGAGCGGACGTTTCGGACCTTCGGGGTGGCCGCGCACGTGCCCGCGGCGCACCGCGGTCCCACCGTGACCCTGTATGAGGTCGAGGTGGAGGCCGGCACGAAGGTGAACAAGGTCCTCGCGCTCGCCGACGACATCGCCTATGCGCTGGCCACTCCCGACGTGCGGATCATCGCGCCGATACCGGGGAGGTCGGCCATCGGCGTCGAGGTACCGAACAGGGTCCGCGACTTCGTCATGCTGGGCGACGTACTGCGGTCCAAGACATCGAAGGCCGACGCGAACGCCCTGTCGGTGGCGCTGGGCAAGGATGTCCACGGCCGAACCCAGTTGGTCAACCTGACGAAGATGCCGCACCTTTTGATCGCCGGCGCGACCGGCGCCGGGAAGTCCTCGCTGATCAACTCGTTCATCACGTCGATCCTCATGCGGACCACGCCGGAGCAGGTGAAGCTGGTGCTGGTCGACCCGAAGCGGGTGGAGCTCGCGCACTTCGCCGACCTGCCGCATCTGCTGTCGCCGGTCATCGTGCACCCCAAGCGGGCCGCGGAGGCGCTCGGCTGGGTGGTGCGGGAGATGGAGCAACGCTACGAGCTGCTGGCCATGGTGGGCGTCCGCGACATCGACGGCTACCGGGACGGGCTGGCCGCCGGCACGCTCCGGATCCCGCCGGGGCAGGAGGAGCGCTTCCCCGACCTCCCGTACATCCTGGTGGTCATCGACGAGCTGGCCGACCTCATGATGGTCTCGCCCCGGGACGTGGAAGACACCGTCGTTCGCACCGCCCAGATGGCCAGGGCGGTGGGGATCCACCTGGTCGTGGCCACGCAGCGCCCCTCGGTGGACGTCGTGACCGGCCTGATCAAGGCCAACATCCCGTCGAGGATCGCGCTCATGACCTCGTCGCAGGCCGACTCCCGGGTCATCCTCGACATGAACGGGGCCGAGAAGCTGGTCGGCCACGGGGACATGCTGTACGCGCCGTCGAGCGCCTCCAAGCCCGCTCGGCTCCAGGCGGCATGGGTCACGGAGAAGGAGATCCAAGCGGTGTGCGAGTGGATCCGGGCCCAGCGCCAGCCGGAGTACGCGGCGAGCGTGGAGGGCCTGGGCCGCCCTCCGGCAGAGGGCGAGGAGGACCTGAGTGGCGACGACGACCTGCTGGAGCAGGCCGGGGAGCTCGTGATCCGTTCGCAGCTCGGCTCCACCTCGATGCTCCAGCGCAAGCTGAAGGTCGGCTTCGCCCGTGCCGGTCGGCTGATGGACCTGCTCGAGGAGCGGGGGATCGTCGGCCCGTCGCTCGGGTCCAAGGCCCGGGACGTGCTGATCACGTGGGAGGAGTGGGAGGAATCCCGCTCCCCGAGCACGAGCTGAGCCCTCACGCTCGCACGGACGGATCGACGCCGGAGAGCCTGGGCGGGGACCCGCCCCCTATAATCCGAACACCCGAGCCCGCGTCCGGGAGGTTCGAATTGCAGGGATCGACGAACGGGGTGGGGCCGACGCTCCGCAGGGCCCGCAAGGCTCGCGGCGTGACCATCGACGAGGCCAGCCGGGACACGCGGATCCGCCGCGACCTGCTGGTGGCGCTGGAGGAGGAGGACTTCGACCTCCTGCTCGGCGAAGTCTACATCCGTGGGTGCCTCCGCTCCTACTCAACCTACCTGGGCCTGCCCGCCGACCACCTGGTGGGGAGGTACGCGAAGTACAGCGTCGAGCCGTCCGAGGGTCCGGCGGCGCCCCCTCTGCCCCTCGAGACCCCCATCGACGCGCCCCGTCGGCGCGACAACTACGTGCTGTTCGTCATGATCGCGGCCACGCTGCTGATCCTGGCCGCCGCCTTCGGGATCCTGTCGTCGCGGGCACCGGCCCCGACGCCCGCCGACCTCTCGTCGGAGGTACCGGCCGTCGCGGGGCAGGCGCCCGGCATCGTCGCGGTCGTGGTGGCGGAGCAACGAGTCGACGTGACCGTCACCGTGGACGACGGGTCAGCGGAGACGTTCACCCTGCGACGTCGCGAGAGCCGTTCGTTCCAGGCCGACGTGGCCCTCACGATCCGGCTCGACCCGGGGGGAAGCGCCCAGCTCACGGTGAACGGGAACGACAAGGGATTCCCGGGCCAGCCCGACCGCCCCTGGCAGGAGACCTTCAGCTACGAGTCCGGCGGGGGGACCCCATCCCCGTCGCCGTGAGCGCGCGGGGCCGCACACGCGCGTGGGACGGGCGGTGAGGGCCGAGGTTGTCGGCGTCGGCACGGAGTTGCTGCTCGGCCAGATCGCCAACACGAACGCGCGTTGGATCTCGGAGCGTCTGGCCGACATCGGGGTCGACGTCCTTCACCAC
>JBOGVG010000186.1:0-2095 GCA_050692435.1 Actinomycetota bacterium | reverse complement strand
GGTGTACACAGCGCCGTTCGTGAAGACCAGGTCCGCAGGGTTCGATGCGGGTGCGCTCACGCGTTCCTTTCCTTCGGCCGGTCGGACGCGATGAGCTTACCGGAGCCGTTCAGGCCAGCATGACGAGCTCCAGGAGGTCCTGGCTCCAGTATTCGAGCTTACCGTCGGGCATCATCAGTACCCTTTGCGGGGCAAGGGTTTCCACGAACTCTACGTCGTGGCTGACCAGCACCATGGCACCCCGCCACGCGGCGAGGGCCTGACCGATGGCCGTCCGCGAGGGTGGGTCGAGATTGTTCGTCGGCTCGTCCAGGAGGATGGTGTTACGGGTGCCCGCCACGAGCTGGGCGAGCGCCAGCTTCGTCTTCTCCCCGCCCGACAGGGTCCCGGCATCACGGAACGCGATCTCGCCGGTCAGGCCGAACATCCCGAGAAGCGCTCGAAGGTCCTGGTCCGAGGCCTCGGTGGACTCCGAACGCACGTGCGCCAGCACGTCCACCCCCTCCCGGATGCCCTCGTGCTCCTGCGCGTAGTAACCGAGCGAGACCCCGGCGCCCAGTCGAACCGCCCCCGCGTCCGGCTCGGACACCCCGGCCAGGATCCGAAGGAGCGAGGTCTTTCCTGCTCCGTTCAGCCCCATGACGAGCAAGCGCTCCCCGCGGAACAGGTCGAACCCGACGTCCTCGAACACGGGCGATCCGCCGTAGCCCTTGGCCAGGCCGGTCGCCTCCAGGACCAGCCGTCCGGAGTGGGGCGGGTCGGGGAACCGGTATCGGACCCGCCGCTCCTTGGTGGGAGCCGACACGGCGTGCGCCCGGAGCCGCTCCACCCGCGTGTCCAGGGTCTTGGCCTTTCGGGCCCGCTTCTCCGTCTGGCCCCGCATCGAGTCGGCCAGGGTCTTCAGCCGCCTGATCTCGGCCTGCTGCCGCCCAGCCACCGCGGCGAGCCGCTGCTCGTCCTGGCGCCGAGCCTGGCGGTACTCGGTGTAGGTTCCCCGGTAGATCACAACGCCGTCGCGGTCCAGGTGCACGATCCGCGAGATGGCAGCGTCGAGCAGCTTGATGTCGTGGCTCACGACCATCAGGGCGCCGTCGTAGGAGGCGAGGAACTTCATCAGCCAGAGCTTCGCGTCGTTGTCGAGGTGGTTGGTGGGCTCGTCGAGGAGCAGGAGGTCCGCCCCCGCGAACAGGATCCGGGCGAGCTCCAGGCGGCGCCGCTCCCCTCCGGACAGGGCCCGCACCGGAAGGTCCAGGCGGTCCTGGGCCAGGCCGAGCCCCACGCAGATCCGGCGCGCTTCCGCCTCTCCCGAGTAGCCGCCGGCCGCCCGGTACCGCTCCTCGAGGCGGGCGAACCGGGCCACGGCGATCTCGGTGGGCCGCTCCTCCAGCAAGAGCCGGAGCTTCTCCGGGCTCCCGGCCATCTCGTGGAGCCCCCGGGATTCAAGGACGTGGACCAGCGCCGTGTGGTCCTGGCTCGCTCGATGCTGCCCCGGGTCCTGACGAAGGTGCCCGAGCGCGCCCCGTCGGTTCACCGAGCCGCGGAGCGGCGGCTCCTCCCCCGCCAGCACCTTCAGCAGGCTAGTCTTGCCGGCCCCGTTCCGGCCGACCACCCCGACCTTGTCCCCGGCCCGAAGGGAGAGCGACAGGCCCTCCAGGATTGTCTTCCCGCCGACTTCGACGGCGAGATCATGGGCTTCGAGGACACTCATCGCTGGTTCCCGAGGTCAAGAGGGCGGATCAGAGCTTGCGGCTCGAACGTGGACACGGACGACTCCTTTGCGGCGCGCTGGAACGAGGAGCGCATATCGGTGAGTCGTCACATGGCGACGGGAGTGTATCGCCGGGGTCGCCGAAACGCCACGATCGTGCGCGCGTGCCCCGGCTGAGGTTGAAGGCCGGGGCGCCTTACCGGCACCTGCCCACCAGGTCACGAACCATGCTGCGTATTTCGCCTACCCTACTCGGCGGATGGCAGGCGAAGGTATTCGTCCCACCTCCCGGCCTCTCGCCGGCCGGGCGAGCACATCCGGATGACTACTTGCTCAGTTGACCGCGGATCGCTCCGGCCGGGAACACGGTGCTGTGCACGTTCACGT
>JBOGVG010000185.1:0-3777 GCA_050692435.1 Actinomycetota bacterium | reverse complement strand
TCGATCGGGCGGATGCATGGCTTCCACGGGAACTTCGGCGTCCTCGTCCGGGCTTACGCCTACGTGTTCCTGCACGGGAGCGACGGCCTCCAGGAGGTGGGGGAGCGCGCTGTCCTGAACGCGAACTACCTGGCCGAGCTGGTGAAAGAGGCGTTCCCCCTGGCGTACCCGGGTCGGCCGATGCACGAGTTCGTGGCCACCGCCAGACCGCTCCGTGACCGGACCGGGATCCGCGCTATCGACATCGCCAAGCGCGTCATCGACCTGGGCTTTCATCCCTCCACCGTGTACTTCCCCCTCGTCGTGGAGGAGTCGATGATGGTGGAGCCCACTGAGACAGAGACCCGGGAGACCCTGGACGGCTTGGCTGCGGCGATGGTCCAGGCGGCCGACGAGGCGAACACGGACCCGGACGTGCTGCACCAGGCACCGGTCACAACGCCCGTGCGACGTCTCGACGAGGCCCGAGCTGCCAGGCACCTGAAGCTTCGCTGGTCATAGGGCTTTCGGCCCACCTGTGGCCCAGACGGGGGAGTCGTCGATTGCGACCATGGACGAATCCACCGAGCGCGCCTGCCGACCGATACCAGCCCAGACGTTCACGGGACACCGGAGGGGCTGGACATGCACGTACGCGTGGCGCGACGGGGATCGGGAGTCCTGGTGGCACTGCTCCTCGCGGCATCGCTGATACCGGCGTTCGCTCCCGACCACGCCGCCGCCGGTGAGAGGTTCGCCCGTCGCCTGCGCATGCTGTCGCTGACGAATCAGGCGCGCGAGTCGCACAACAGGGCCGACGTCAAGCTGAACTGGTTGCTCTCGCGTTATGCCCGGCACCACAGCGTGCAGATGGCGAACAAGGGCTACGTGTACCACTCCGACGATGACACGTTGGTCGACATCCTCTCTCCGTATCACTTCTCGATCGGTGGTGAGAACGTGGGCGTGGGCTCGACGGTGGACGGCTTGCAGGACGCGTTCATGGCCAGCCCTCCCCACCGGGAGAACATCCTGCGGTCCGCCTTCGACCACGTCGCCATCGGCATGGCCAGCGTCGACGGGCACCTGTGGGTGACGGTCATCTTCTACGGCTAAGCGGGGAGAGGGACCTTCGCGCGATCACGAAGGAACGGCCCGGGCGCTTGGCGCCCGGGCCGTTCGGTCGTTCTGTGCTGGTTTGTTGTTCGCCCTACGCTTCCGTCCCGTCCTCGCGACGCCGGGTGAAGAACAGGATGCCGCTGCCCAGCACCAGCAACAGCAGCGCTACCCCGGCCATCTGGACGAGGTCGCTCGGGCCGGTAAAGGCCAGCCCGCTCGGGGGTGTCACCGGGGGGGCCACGGTCTTCCCCAGGACCACATCGATTGATACCCGGTCGGTGTCCTGAACGCTGACCCCGGTCACATCGTGACCCTTGGCCTTGCCCACGTTGACGAGTGGGCCGCCGAAGTCACTGGATGCGGTGAAGTCGGCCGTGCAGGTTCGGGTCTCTCCCACGTCGAGCCGGCCGATCGTGCAGATGTGCCCGAGTTTGTCGTCGGTCACATTCACGTCGAACAGGTTGACGTCACCCGTGTTCGTGACCTTGAAGGTGTAGGTGACGGTCTCGCCCGGGCCGATCGAACCAGGGTTCGCCGTCTTCACGATCCGGATGTCCGGGTGGATGATGTCCACCGAGTGGGAGTCCGTGTCGGAGACCTGCCCGCTCGGCCCCGTGCCGGTCACGGTGACCGTGTTCGGTAGGGGATCGGGGTCGGTTGCGGTCACGACATGGGTGCAGCGGTAGTTCCAGGTCTCACCGGTCTCCAGCGCGGTGTCCTGGTCGCCACCCGTCTTGGACACGAGTGTTGGCGTCGCGCTACAGATGGGGTCGACCAGGATGATGTTGGTCAGGGTCGCCGATCCAGGGGCCAGGCTCACGGCGAACCTGTAGGTGATCGTGTCGCCCACGTGCGCCACGGTCGGGCCACCCTTCACCACCTGGATGCCGGCCGTCGTCGGCGGCGGCGGCGGTGGTGGTGGCGGCGGAACGCACCCGGTGATCGTCACCGTCACCCCGTTGCTGGTCTGGGGCGAGGTCTGGTCAGAGTCCACCGTCGCGGTGTTTGAGAGCTGGACACAGGTGGTGGGAGCGGTCGCACTGATCGTCACCACGACCTGGTCGGGGCCGTTGGCCCCTCCGTCGTCGGCCGCAAGGGTCCCCACGGCACAGGTGATGGTGTTCCCGGCCCCTACCGTGCAGGACCCGGTCCCACCGGCCGAGCCGGGATCGATGTCGAAGCTCGCGCTCACCCCGGTGAGGGAATTGGCCAGGTCGTCGGTGATGACCACCCCGGTGGCCGGGACGTTGCCGGTGTTCTTGACCGTGATGGTGTAGGTGAACGCCGCTCCCGCGGATACCTGAGTGCTGGAGGCTGCCTTGGTGATGCTCAGGGTGGGCTTTGGCGGCGTTTCGGTCCAACAGAACGAGATATGGCTGATCCCGTAGTACTGGCCGTTGTTTCCGTTGATCGGCGGGTGCAGGTCGGTGTCCGCCGTGGCGTTGTCGTACTCGTACAGGTCGCCGCCTGGGCCACCCTTCACGAACACGGCGTCGATGCCGACGTTGGAGCTCCAGTCGAAGAAGCCCGCGGGGTCCTTGAACCCCGAAATCGTCACCACGAGTCCGCTATCTGGGTCGTCGAAGACACCGTTCCCTAGGTGGTCCTCGATCTTGAATTCGTTGCCCGACTGCGTGAGCGTCTGGCACGTCGGGTTCCCGGGAACGAGGGACGGCTGGACGTTGAGTGTCGTGGTGGGGGGACCCGCCGAATCCGCTTCGTTACCGGGCCCAGAGGCATATGCGGCGATCATCCCCATGCCTTGGGTGATGACGAGGGCGAGGAAGAGGACGGACACCGCGCGCCCGAGCCGAGGGCGCAGCTTGCCGTGCCGACTCCGGTCCCGATGGATCGGCCTCGCAACCCTTCCGGCCAGTCTCCGGGAGATCGCCCTACGTCGTCTGAGCCGGCTCTCCGCCAGTTGCCTCTTCATGTCGATCACTCACCCCTCATCCTCGAAAGACCTAAGCCGAAGTCGCCTTCCGACCTAGGCCATTGGCACTAGGTCCCTTGTCGAAACGGTTGCCGGAAGGCGCAAGGCAACAGTTTTCACCGCCTTTTGGGCTTGCAAGCGTCAGGGGGCCAGCGCTTCCACAGGACTTCCATGGTCGATCGAAGCCCGACCTCCCCACCTCGACGCTGGTGTCGGCGTGATCTGTAGGCCGAAACGGGGACATGTCTGTCACCTCGTTCCGAGGTTAAGCGGGGGGCCGGGCTACGCCATCAGCCGAAGGTCAGTTGATTCGCTAGGCCCTTCGCCCTACGAGCCCAGGGCAAACGGCCTGTTCAGGGACGGCGTGGTCCACATCGACGGACAAGAGCGGGGCACCGAACGAGCTGCCAGGCGCGGGAGATCCCAGCTCGTCCCCCATCTAGTTTCCATAATGTGCGTTATGGGCGTTGAGGAGGAGTTCGTTCAGGGAGTCGAGAGCGGTGGCGCGCCGAGGCGCATCCGAGCCCCCCACACGGTCACCAGCCACAGGGCCTCGACGACGATCCGACGGGAGATCTTGGACCGGCCGTGCTGGCGTTCGCGGAACGTGATGGGAACTTCGCCGAGCGCGTAGCCGGCCTCCGAGGCCCGCAGGACGAGCTCGATCTGGAACCCGTAGCCCTCGGAGCGGATGGGATCGGCGGCCAGATGGGCCAGGAGGTCCCTGCGGAACACCCGGAAACCGC
>JBOGVG010000184.1:0-5377 GCA_050692435.1 Actinomycetota bacterium | reverse complement strand
TCGTAGGCGATCTGGGGCCTGAGCCCGCGCTCCAACCACGGCTCGACCGCCGTGCGGAGGATGTGGCGGGGATCGACGGGGCAGCTCTCACCTCGCAACTCCGCGTCGCCCAGGCCCACGATCGTGTCCGGCTCCCACCCCGGTCGCATCGAGTCCACGTCCAGATGGACCTCGATATCGGGCAACCCCACGTCGAAGTGCAGACCCGGGATGGGAAGGATCTCCTTGTCCAGCGTGAGCGGATACACGCCGACGCAGAACGCAGCCCGGCCGGTCCAGTCGCCCAGCAGGTATTTGCCCCGCTCCAGCCCGTGGATGTCCGGATACATCAGGCGGAGCTGCCGGGCCTTTGGTTCCATCCACGCTCCTTCGTCACCCGAACGGACCAGTCCGAGGATAACCGAGCGGCGTCGGAGGGGCTTATGGCCGCCGCTGGATGGATTGCGCCGTTCTCGCCGCCTGGGCGATGATGTCTTGTTCCCGGATGCGGCAAACGGGAATGTCTACCCGGGGTCGTGGAACACGGGAAGAGGGGGTTCCATGCGCGCTCACTCGCACTTCGGACACTCGGTCGCCGTGGCCGCCGTCTCGGCTCTCCTCTTGGCCCTCATCGCGGTCCCTCGAGCGGCCCGGGCAACGCCCACCGAGCTGTTCTTCTCCGAGTACATCGAGGGGACAAGCAACAACAAGGCGCTCGAGATCTTCAACGGCACCGGGACGGCCGTTGACCTCATGGCCGAAGGCTACGGGGTACTGATGTTCTTCAACGGTAGCTCTGCCGCGGGGCTCACGATCAACCTGAACGGGACCGTGGCCTCCGGGGACGTCTTCGTCTTGGCCCAGAGCAGCGCGTCCGTCCCCATCCTGGCCCAGGCGGACCAGACGAACGGCGCTGGATGGTTCAACGGCGACGACGCCGTGGCCCTGCTCAAGGGCACGACGATCATTGACGTCATCGGGCAGATCGGGTTCGACCCGGGCGCGGAGTGGGGCACCGTGCTCACCTCCACCGCCGACAACACCCTCCGGCGCAAGCCCACGATCGAGGCCGGCGACACGAACGGGGCGGATGCGTTCGAGCCCGCCGTCGAGTGGAACGGCTTTGCCACCGACACGTTCGCAGGGCTCGGGTCTCACGGGAACGAGCCCGTCGTCGCGACCTGCGGACCGCCCCTCATCACCGACGTTGGAACCGCCGCGACACGCACGGTCACCGCCTCGGATGCGGACGGTGTGGTGGTCGACATCTCGATCACCAGCGTGGCCCCGGCACCGTCCCCGGGGGCGGTGACGGCGAGCAATCTCGTCCCGGCCTCCGCCGCAGGTGGAACCGCCACCGTGGACGTGACGGTTGATCCGAACACGCCGGCCGGCACGTACTCGGTCCTGATGACGGCAACGAACAGCGACTCGATCCCTCAAGCCGGGACGTGCACGCTCACCGTCCAGGTCAGGCCCCCGGTGACCCCGATCTCCGAGATCCAGGGCGACGGCCGCACGTCGCCGGTCGCGGGGATGCTGAAGCGGACGACGGGGGTCGTCACGGTCATCCTGAGCAACGGCTTCTTCATGCAGGACGCCGCGGGCGACGGAGACCCAGACACGTCCGACGGGATCTTCGTGTTCACAGGTACGGCCGTGGCTCGCACGCTCACACCGGGCGACGCGATCGACGTCACGGGCACCGTGGTGGAGTTCCGGCCATCCACGCGGCCACGGGACCTGACGCTCACTGAACTCTCGGCGGTGACCGTTACGCGCACCGCTGCTGGCGCGGTCCTGCCCACGCCCGTGGCCATCACCGACCGGCCCGACGAGGTGATCGACCCTGAGGGGATCGACACCTTCGAGGCGCTCGAGGGGATGCTGGTGTCGATCCAGGGAGCCAGGGTCAGCGGGCCCACGAACGACTTCGGGGAGCTGCTGGTGGCCGCCTCCGGCGACCACACCAACACGACCGCAGATGGGAACTTCCTCGTAAGGCCGCTCGGGGGCGACGGGGTCGACTACAACCCCGAGCGGATCATGGTGGACGACGAGGCCCGAATGCCCGGTGGGACGGGAAGTGGGACCCGGATCAACAACCCCATGGTGCCCGCCGTGGTCGGCGACACCGCGACCGGCGCGATCGTCGGAGCTCTCGACTACCAGTTCAGCAACTACCGGGTCCAGGCCAACAACCCGGTGAGCTCCGTCCTCACCGGATCCACGCCGGCCTCACCGATCGCCGGCCTCCGCTCACCCCAGCCGTACGAGGGGCGGATCGCAACCTTCAACGTCGAGAACCTGTTCGACTGCGTGGACGCCCCGGGCAAGGCTGACGACCATCCCACGTGCAACGCGGCGGCCCGGGCAGCCCTCGAGACCCAGCTCTCGAAGCTGGCCCTGGCCTTCGAGCAGGAGCTCGGGAGCCCAGAGATCGTCATCGTCGAGGAGACGGAGAACACGGAGGTCCTCACGGGGGACGCCGACGGCTTCGTGCCCGGGACGGCCGGCCCGGGTGTTCCGGGGATCCTCGCGCTCCTCCCGCGGATCGACGGGGACTGGGACGCGATCTCGTTCGACGCGAGCGACGAGCGAGGGATCGAGGTCGCGTTCCTCTTCGACACGGACCGAGTGACGCTCCACGACGCGTTCCTGTCCACCGACGTCCTGCCCGATGGCGGGCTGTTCACCGGCAGCGCCACCATCTGAGCGGGCCGGGAGCCTCTCGTCGGGCTCTTCACACTCGACGATGTTGACCTGATCGTGGTGGGCAACCACCTGAAGTCCAAGGGTGGGCCGCAGCTCGGGGTCGACCCGCTCGAGGCCGGCGACGATCCGCTCTACGGCGCCTTCCAACCGCCCGTCCGGTGGACGGAGACGCAGCTCCGCCACGCTCAGGCCGACTACGTGCGCGACGTGGTGGACCTGCTCCTGGCGGAGCATCTCGGGGCCAACCTCGTCGTCGGAGGGGACCTGAACGACTTCGCCTTCCCCGAACCCGGCGAGGGCATGGACACGGTCGCCAGGATCACCACGTCCGCCACCGACGCCCTGACCAACATCATCGGGCTCGTCCCGGTGGAACGCCGATACACCTTCCTATTCGAGGGGAACTCGCAGGTGCTCGACCACATGCTGCTGAACGATGGGATGGCGGATCTCCTCCGCGACCAGGACATCGCTCATTTCAACTCCGACTTCCCGTCCGCGTTCGGGACCGACCCGACGGTCACATTCCGGTCCTCGGACCACGACCCGCTGGTCGCCTACTTCTGCACGGACCTCACCGCGCCGACGCTCTCGGCGTCCGCCTCCCCAAACCTGCTGTGGCCGCCGACCCACAGGTACGTGACGGTCCAGGCATCGGTCACGGTGGCCGACGACCGTGATCCTTCGCCGACGGTGGAACTCGTGTCGGTCACGTCGAATGAGCCCGACGACGGGGTGGACGACGGCAACACGACGAATGACGTTGTGATCGTGGACGATGACACCTTCCGCCTGCGGGCCGAGCGGTCCGGGGTGGGCGCAGGCCGGATCTACACCATCACATACCGAGCCACGGACGCCTGCGGCAACGAGTCCGTGCAGTCCACTACGGTGACGGTGCCGCTCGAGCTGTAGGCGCGGCCCGGGTCGGCTTCAGGACCCCTGCGGCGAGCGGGTGGACCTGGGATAGCCTTCGTCCGTGGCAAGCGAGACGGAGTTCCGGCTGGAGACGGAACGGCTACGGCTGCGGCCGTACACGTTCGACGACCTCGACCACTTGTTCGAGATCCTGGGCGATCCCGAGACCATGACCTATTACCCCGAGCCGTACAGCCGAGATAGGACACTCGGCTGGATCGAGGACAACCTGCGGCGGTATGAGGTGGATGGGTTTGGCCTGTGGGCCATGGAGATGAAGGAGACGGGGGACTTCGTCGGGGACTGCGGTCCCGCCGTGCGTGAAGTCGACGGCGAGCGAGAGGTCGAGATCGGCTGGCACGTGGATCGAGCCCTGTGGAATCGGGGGCTCGCTACCGAAGCCGGTGCTGCTTGTCGCGATCACTGCTTCGGTGCGCTCGGGCTGGAGCGGGTGATCTCGCTCGTCCGGCCCGAGAACATCCCGTCCCGCCGCGTCGCCGAGAAGATCGGCATGAACGTCGAGCGCGACGTCGACTGGCACGGCTACCGCCACCTCGTCTACGCGGTGTGGCGGCCCACTCGCTAGGCGCTCAGTCCTTTCGCGGAGGGCGAACGCCCCGGAACTCCCAGTCGCCGCCGAGCGCCGTCGAGACGACCTCCTCGGACTCGGTCGGTTGGGCGCCGACGTCCTCGCGGACCGGCACCTCGCCCTCGACGATACGGTTCCGTAGGGTCCCCAGGCCCTCGATCTCGACCTCGACGACGTCGCCTGGCTCGACGGGTCGCGAATTGGCCGGCGTTCCCGACAGGATGACGTCGCCCGGGAGGAGGGTGATGGTCCGGGCCAGGTCTGCCACCAGGTAGCGCATGTCCCACATCATCTCGTCGGTGTTCCCGTCTTGTTTCACCTCGCCATTCACCAGGGTGCGGATCCGCTTGCCGCGGAAGTCCCAGTCGGTGACCAGGCCGGGTCCGAGGGGGCAGAGCGTGTCCGAGCCCTTTACTCGGAGCATCGAGCCGGCGTCGGTGTCGCGGAAGTCGTGGAGGCCGAAGTCGTTGGCCACCGTGTAGCCGGCGATGTGCTCGCCGGCCTCATCGGGTCCGACGTGCCGGCACTCGCGGCCGATGACGATGGCGATCTCGCCCTCGTAGTTCAGGAACCGACACCGGGGCGGGCGCACTACGTCCCCGCCGTGGGCGTTGAGCGCCGTGACCGGCTTGTGGAAATACGTGGGCGCCGGTGGCAGAGTCGCCAGGAACTCCTTCACCCGGCTCTCGTAGTTCAGGTGGACGCAGACGATCTTCGACGGGTGAACCGGCGCCAGATGGATGGCGTCGTCGATCGGCACGTGACGCCCGTCGGAGGTGACCAGCACGTCGCCCTGGCGCGTGACCTCGGCGGGCTCGCCGTCGAGGACGATCCGGCGGATCTCCATGGCCCGCTAGTATGGCGCGCGTGGCAGAGCTGAAGGGGTTCATGCCGCCGCGTTCACCCGAAGGCAGAGCCTCCGTGGTCCCGGCCCCTCCTTGGCACTACTCGGGTGACCTGCTCACGATCGAGTACCGGACCGACCCCTCCGCCGTGAGCGCATGGCTCCCCGACCCGATCGAGCCCGCCGACGAGGACCCCGGGGCCGTGGCCGTGGTCTTCGCGGACTGGCAGTCCTGTTCGGACTCGTTCGAGGAGCTGATCGATCCGGCGCGCTCGCAATACAAGGAGTGCTTCGTCGTGGTGCGCTGCAAGTACCTGGGCGAGCACTACTCG
>JBOGVG010000183.1:0-6654 GCA_050692435.1 Actinomycetota bacterium | reverse complement strand
CCCTCCCGCTTGAGCCATGAGCGCAGCGTGGCGCCGAGAGCTCTCCTCATAGATAGGAGCGTCGCCATTCCCGACACCGAGATGCTCGACCGCCTTCCGGACGATCCGGCCTGGGGACACGCTCGGGTCGCCGGCTCCGGCGGCGTCATGCTCCACTACGTCCGCCTCGGCCGAGGTCAGCCCGTCCTGCTCCTGCACGGATGGCCGGGGTTCTGGTACGACTGGCGCCGCGTCCTCGTGCCGCTCTCCGGGATCGCCGACGTGATCGCCCCGGACTTTCGGGGGTTCGGCGACTCGGAAGGACCCGACCTGCCACCGCTCAAGGGATACACACCGGAGGTCCTGGCCGAGGACCTGCTCGCCCTCCTCGACGGGCTGGGGATCTCCAGGGTGGTGGTGGCCGCCTACGACATCGGCGCCACCGTCGCCCAGACCCTCGCGCTTCGGCGCCCGGAGCGCATCCGAGCGCTGGCCCTGTTCAACCCGGCCTATCCCGGGATCGGCGAGCGGCGGTTCGATCCCTCTGTGCAGCGCGAGTTCTGGTACCAGCACTTCCACGCCCTCGCCTGGTCCGATCGGCTCATCGCTCACGACCGGGAGACCGTGCGCCTATATCTCGAACACTTCTACGACCATTGGTGCGGCAGGAAGGAGGCGATCCGCGAGCGCGAGCTCGAGGCGATCGTCGATGCCTTCGCGCGGCCCGGAGCGGTCAGGGCGAGCATCGCCTACTACCGGGCACGCGCGGCGGCGAGACAGGCTCAGGCTGCCGACGCTCCTCGGGAATCTCAGATCCTCCAGCCCACGGTGATCGCCTGGGGGGAGCTCGATCCCGTCATCCTCGCCGCCTGGGCCGACCGCCTCCAGGACACGTTTCTCGACCACGAGCTCTCTCTCCTCCCGGGGATCGGACACTTCGTCCCGATCGAGGCACCGGAGCAGACGATCGAGACGATCCGACGCGCTCTTCGCAAGACCGAAGGTTCGGATTCGGTGGGCGAGACAGAGACGACGTGAGCCCGCTAGCGCGAGCTCGGTGACATAAGAATGTCAGGCAACGCCCAGAAGTCCTTCGAGGGGAGGCTGCCCATGACCATGGTCCAGGACCTCGCCGCGTTCGTCGCCGGCGCAGCGTACGGCGACCTGTCCGAGGGGGCCCGCGAGGCCGTCCGGGTTCGCCTGCTCGACTCGCTGGGGTGTGCCTTCGGGGCGGTCGGCGCGGACGTTCCCCGCATGGTCCGTGAGCAGGTGGAGGACTCGGGCGGTCTGCCCCACTGCGCGCTGATCGGCGGCGGCCGGAGCGCGCCGGACCTGGCTGCGCTCTCCAACGGCGCCCTGGTTCGCTACCTCGACTTCAACGACAGCTACCTGGCGCCGAAGGAGACCTGCCATCCCAGCGACACCATCGCGCCGGTGCTGGCCGCGGCGGAGTACGCCAGCGCGAGCGGACGCGACCTCATGGCGGCCATCGCCGCCGCCTACCAGGTGCAGTGCTGTCTCTCCGATCTGGCGCCGGTTCGGGCCAGGGGGTTCGACCACACCACGCAGGGCGCGTACGGCGTCGCCGCCGGCGTGTCGCGCGCGCTCGGCCTGGACGCAGATCGCACCGCCAACGCGGTGGCTATCGCCGGAACCACGCTGAACGCGCTTCGGGTGACCCGCACCGGGGCGCTTTCCCACTGGAAGGGGCTGGCCTTCCCCTTCACCTCGTTCGGCGCCACCGCCGCGGCCTTCCTTGCCATGCGGGGCATCACCGGCCCGCCGGAGGTGTTCGAGGGCAACAAGGGCTTCATGGACGCGATCGCCGGCCCCTTCGAGATCGACTGGTCGAAGGAGAGCCTGGAAGCGATCACGCAGACCGTCCTGAAACGCTACAACGCGGAGGTGCACTCGCAGTCGGCCCTGGAGGGCATCTTGGCGCTTCGGGACGAGCACGGATTCGGCGGGGACGAGGTCGAGGCCATCGAGCTCAAGACCTTCGACGTGGCTTTCAACATCATCGGCGGGGGGGAGGAGGGCGAGAAGACCACGGTCCGAACCAAGGAAGAGGCGGACCACTCGCTGCCCTACCTGCTGGCTGTAGCCGTGCTGGACGGAGGAGTCATGCCGGAGCAGTACGGGCCGCAGCGGATCAGCCGGGGCGACGTGCAGTCGCTGCTTCGAAAGGTCTCCGTCCGGGAGGACCCTGAGCTGTCGAAGCGCTTTCCCGCGGAAATGCCGGCTCGGCTCTCCGTTCGCCTGCGCGACGGCCGAGAACTGCACACCGAGAAGTCTGGCTACGAGGGGTTCACCACGCGGCCCATGAGCTGGGAGACGGCGCTGGCCAAGTTTGGGCAGCTCTCGCGAGGCGTGGATCACGGCCTGAGCAAGGAGATCGTCGACGCCGTGGCAAGCCTCGACGACATCGACGCTGCCGACCTGGCCACCCTGCTGGAGCGCGTGAGGAAAGGAGAATGACGTGAGCGAGCACGACGAGAAGCGGGCCTTTTCGTTCCTGCAGTTCAACCACCGGCCGCCGAAGCCGCGGCGGACCGGGGTGACGGAGGTCCGGGGGCCCTACTACGACGCCTACGGCGTCCGGCACCTGGAGGACGTGCTGGAGACCATGGGCTGGTACGTCGATTCGGTGAAGTTCGCCGGGGGCTCGTTCGCCCTGATGCCCAGGGAGACGGTCAAGGCGTTCATCGACACCGCGCACCGGTTCGACGTGATGGTCTCGACCGGGGGGTTCGTCGAGCACGTCATCACCCGGGGGCCGAGGGTCGTGGAGCGATACATCGACGAGTGCGCCGAGTTTGGCTTCGACATCGTGGAGATCTCCTCGGGGTTCATCTCGGTCCCGCCGGAGGATCTGGTGCGGATCTCGCAGCGGGTGCAGAAGGCCGGGCTGAAGGCCAAGCCGGAGGTGGGGATCCTGTTCGGCGCCGGCGGTGGGGTCCTCGAGGAGTCGGATGAGGGCACGCGCGACGTGGGCACCGCGATCTCGCTGGCCAAGCGCCACCTGGACGCCGGGGCCTACATCATCATGATCGAGTCCGAGGGGATCACCGAGAACGTCCGCACCTGGCGCACGGACGCCGTGGCCAGGATCGCCCACGAGCTCGGCGTGGAAAACGTGATGTTCGAGGCGGCCGACCCCGAGGTGTTCACCTGGTACGTGAAGAACTACGGGGCCGAGGTCAACCTGTTCGTGGACCACTCCCAGATCGTGCAGCTGGAGTGCTTGCGGAGCGGGCTGTGGGGGACCTCGACCACGTGGGGCCGCATCCACACCTACCGGGAGCAGAGCTAACGTAGCTAGTCCGGCCTTCGAACATCGCTTCCGCAAGAGGACCTCCTTCTCACCGCCAACACCCACGTAGAGGGCGTCGGTAGGAGCCCCACCGCCCCCTCCAGCGGCGCGCAGACCCTCTACGTGACGCCGAAGACGGTCGAGGTGCGCTTTGGCAACGCGTACCGCAAGCTGGGCATCGGGGTCGCGGCACGACCTCGCGCGCGCGCTCGCAGGCACGACCTAGCTCGCCCTATTGATGTCGATCAGGACTTTGCCGACCGCGTTGTTCTCGACCGCTGCGTGGGCGTCTGCGGTGCGCTCGAGCGGGAACCGATGCAATGGCAGGCCGGCCTCGTCGCCCACGCCGAGGGCGCCCGCCGCCAGCGCGTCCGTGATGTCGTGGATTGCCTGCTCCTTCGCCGTGCGCGGGACGGTGTAGGTCAGGACGAACTGGTAGCGCGTGTTCGCCGGGAAGGCCGCGTCCGCGTCAATCGTGAGCGCGTCGGTCTCGCACTCGTATATGGCCACGGTCCCGTTCGGGGCGACGACCGCTGTGTTCAGGACCACATTCGCTACGGGGGCGACCTCGACGATCAGGTCGACCCCGTCGGGCGCCACGTCGCGGATCGCTTTGTCCGCGCCGCGCTCCCGGTAGTTCACGACATGGTGTGCGCCGGCGGCCAAGGCGAGCGCCACCTTCTCGGGCGTGCTCACCGTCGTGATCACGGTAGCGCCGGACCACACCGCGAGCTCGACCGCCGCGTGACCGACCGCACCTGCGCCGCCGGCGACGAGCACCGTGCGTCCCGCGAGCGCGTCGGGGCCAAGCGCGGCCGGCCCGTCGACGCCCACCGTGAGGCATCGATGCGCGGTCATCGTCGGGATCGGGATGCTCGCGCCGAGGTCGAAGGGCGCACCCTCCGGCAGTGCGACGGCCTGGTTCGACGGGATGGTCAGGAGCTCCTGGGCGGTGCCGTTCGCGCGGTTCCTGGCGGCCTCCCAAAGCCAGACCCGTTCACCAACCCGAGCGGGGTCGACCCCTTCCCCGACCGCCTCGATCGAGCCGGCTCCGTCCTGGTTTGGGACGACCTCGGGGAAGTCGAGCGACCGACCGGGGCCGTCGCCGCGGCGCCGCTTCCAGTCGGTCGGGTTCACCCCCGAGACCGCGACGCGGACGAGGACCTCACCGGTCCGAGGCCTGGGTTCCGGCCGCTCCACGAGGGTCAGCACATTCGGGTCACCGGTCTGTCGGTACACGATCGCTCTCATGACGGCAATCGTGTCACCCCGTCGCCCACTGTGCGCATCAGCTCGAGCCGGTGACGGACATGACTCATCGATCTGGAGGCGCGGTTTCCCCTCGCCCCGCCACGAAAGTTGTGCCGCGGTCGGCGCTCAGCCGTACACCTGCCAACGACCGGTCGACCCACGGCACACATCCCAGAGGAGAACGGATGATCGAGTCCCTTCACAAGCGCGCCACACCCTTCGGCGTGTCGGCCGTGACGCTGGCGATCCTGTCGTCGGCGTGCGGTGGTGACGCTGGCGGCACTCGCCAGACTATGCGCCCGTTCAGAACGCCCAGTGGCCAACCCCCTACGTCGCCCTCGCCGGTGGCGGGTGGCGGCGTAGGCGCATGACGCACACGACGCACCTGCCTCCGCGGATGGTCGTGATCTTCGGCGCGTCCGGGGACCTCGCCCATCGCAAGCTGCTGCCAGCCTTCTTCTCGGTAACTAACCTTGCTCTTGAGCGCCCGGTTAGCTCTAGTTCCCAAGCACCTCGTTGACAGATAGAGGGCCCCTGCCCTTCGGTTCGAGGTGTCCAAGCCACGGACCCGAAGGGAGGGTGAAGTGTGCACTTATTCCGATCGTGGGCCTGATCCTGGGTTTCCCTATGGGCCCCGTTCGGCTGGTGCGGAACCCGGAGACTGTTGCCATGATGGCTGATCGATCCCTGCTGCGACCCGGAGGTGAGACATGGGGGCCGGTGTCGCTTGACAATGTTCAAGAAACAGGTGTCTTGCCCATTGGACAGTGTGGATTCCGGGCCCTAAACCCCGGAGGCAGAGCAGGTCGAGGGAACTCGAAGAAAGACCTGGTTACGGGCCCGATCCGAGGTTTTTGTGCCCTACGGGTCTCCCGGGTTCGCCCATCGAGCGTGGGCCGGGTCGCGAATCCGCACGAAACCGGGCCAGTACTCGGGCCAGCTGCGGATATCGGTGAGGTAATCGAACGCGGCCTCTCGGGCAACCGGGAAGGCATGAGTCTCCTCGATGCGTAGCACCCGCGCTCCTCTCCGCCACGACAATGACTGTGCTCCTGCCGGCCGGTCTTCCCGTAGGCCTGGAGTCCCGGGCCGGCCGGGACTCGCTGGCGCCCATCTAAGGAGCTCGTCGCGGCCGCTGAGGATGAAGTCCGCGCCTTCCCGCGGGGCAGCGTCTCGTCCAGCCATCTCCGCCTCGCCCTGCGTCCGGCGTGTGGAAGCAAGAAGAACCAAGAAGGAACCGGCCCCGCGGGGGGCCGGTTCCTTTCCTACTGGTCCCTGAGGTTATTGCCGCCGGCGCTCACACCTCACGAACCTGTCCCTGCCGGGGCCGCCGTTGCAGGTGTCCCTGCCGCGACCACCGTCCAGGAAATCGCGGCCAGGACCGCCGGCGAGGCGGTCGTCGCCGGCACCGCCGAACAACCGGTCATTGCCCCGACCGCCTTTCAGGATGTCGTTGCCAGCACCTCCACGCAGGATGTCGTTACCACCACCGCCCAGCAGGAGGTCGTTACCCCCCCGCCCCCTCAGGGTGTCGTTTCCACCCTTGCCGCAGATGATGTCCCGCTTGGGGGAACCCACCAGCACGTCGTCACCGGATGTCCCGACGACCTGGTTCCGCTTGTCGTCCTCGAAGCCGGGGCATGCCACAACTCCCCAGGTCTTGGTGACCTGGTCGCTGCAGTTCCCCGCGGGAGCGCCTGCGGGATCGCCCGCGGCCCGCTCGCACTCGTCCACGCCCCCCGAGGTCGGCAGGCTGGCCGTGATCGTCTGTGTGCCGGTCTGGGTCGTCTGCGTCGTCACCTCGGCGCTGGCCCGGCCACGCTCATCCGTCGTCGCCGTGGCCGTCGATCCGCCTCCCACGAACGTACCGGTCCCGCTCTCGGTGAACGTGACGGTCACGCCGGGGACGGGGTTGCCTTCCCGGTCGGTCACGACCGCCGTGACCCGGTGGACCGTCCCCGGAGCGTTCGTGGCCTCCTCGGGCCTGGCGTCGATGTTCCGCGGCTCCAGGCCGCCCCAGGTCTTAGTGACCGTGTCCGTCTTGTCGTCGTTCTCCGGCGCATTGACGTTTTCCTCGCACTCGCCGCCGTCGATCTCGACGCCGGCCGGGT
>JBOGVG010000182.1:0-2790 GCA_050692435.1 Actinomycetota bacterium | reverse complement strand
GCCACGAGGAGTGCCCAGGGAACACGCCGATTTGGGGACACACCTGTGATTCTTCCCGAAAAAGCTCCTCGACTCAAACACCGGAGCCTCCGGTAAAGGCGTCAGTCGATCTATAATCCCGCAGATTCACCCAATCTTGAGTCTCGCTCATCGGCGAGCTGGACCACCAGACGGGGGCTGGAACCCATGTCCGAAGCGCGGCCGCTCGACATCCTCCTTTCCAGCTTCGACATCGCCTCGCTGTGGGTGATCATCGGGATCTCCCTTCTGGCCCTCTTGTTCGCGCTTTATCTCGTCCGTCAGGTCCTCGCCCAACCCGAGGGGACGGAGGCGATGAAGAACATCGCCCGATCCATCCAGGAGGGCTCCCGAGCCTACCTCCGCCGACAGTTCAAGACCCTGACGATCTTCGTGATCCTGCTCACCGTCGGGTTGATCGTGCTTCCGGCCCCCTCCGTGGGGGTGAAGATTGCCCGTTCGGTTGCCTTCCTGCTGGGAGCGGGCTTCAGCGCAATCGTCGGGTTCGTGGGCATGACGCTCGCGGTTCGGGGCAACGTACGGGTGGCAAACGCGGCTCGAGACTCGCTGCGGCGTGCCCTCACCATAGCCTTCCGTACCGGTGGGATCGCCGGGATGTTCACGGTCGGCCTCGGCCTGCTCGGGGCGACCGCCATCTTCCTGATCTATAAGGGCTCCGCGCCCTCGGTGCTGGTGGGCTTTGGTTTCGGCGGCGCGCTCCTGGCCATGTTCATGCGGGTGGGCGGGGGCATCTTCACCAAGGCTGCGGACGTCGGGGCCGACCTGGTGGGGAAGGTGGAGAAAGGCATCCCCGAGGACGACCCCCGAAACGCCGCCGTGATCGCGGACAATGTCGGCGACAACGTGGGCGACTGCGCGGGGATGGCCGCCGACCTATTCGAGTCCTACGAGGTCACCCTGGTGGCGGCCCTGATCCTGGGCGCGGCGGCGTACTCGGGTTCGGAGGTGGGTGCCATCGGGGGCGTGATGTTCCCCCTGTTCGTCCGGGCCGTCGGCGTGCTCACCTCGGTCGTGGGCATCCTCACGGTGTCGCCGCGGAGCGAGGACGAGCCGGGGATGCGGGCCATCAACCGGGGGTTCTTCGTCTCGGCGATCCTGTCGGCCGTGGTGGCGTTCATCGTGTCCGGCATCTACATGAAGGACTACCGGCCGGGCACGGCCGTGCTGTTCGGCCTGATCCTGGCCGGCGCCATCCAGGTGCTTACGGAGCACTTCACGTCGACCCGGCGAAGGCCGGTGATCGAGATCGCCGAGTCGGCCCAGACCGGCCCGGCCACCACGATCCTCTCGGGCTTCTCGGTCGGGCTGGAGTCGAGCGTCTGGGCACTCCTCGTGGTGGCCGGCTCGATCGTGGCCGCGTACCTGCTGGGCAACAACCCGGCCGAGCAGCTGTACTTCATCTCGCTCACCGGAATGGGGATGCTGACGACGGTCGGCGTCATCGTGTCGATGGACACGTACGGCCCGATCTCCGACAACGCCCACGGCATCGCTGAGATGTCCGGCGGGCTCGGCGAGCGGGCGGACGAGATCATGACCGGCTTGGACGCCGTGGGCAACACCACGAAAGCCATCACGAAGGGCATGGCCATCGCCACCGCAGTGCTCGCGGCGACGTCGCTGTTCGGCTCGTTCGAGACGGAGCTCGCCCGCTCCGGCTTCGACTACCTGGGCGTGCGGGTGAACCTGCCGATCGTGCTGGTTGGCATCCTGGTCGGGGGGTCCATCGCGTACCTGTTCTCCTCACTGGCCATCCGCGCTGTGGGCCGGGCCGCATCTCAGGTCGTGATGGAGGTCCGCAACCAGTTCCACGACCACCCGGGGATCATGGACTTCACCGAGAAGCCCGACTACGCGCGGGTCGTCGACATCTGCACGAAGACCTCGCTCCGAGAGCTGATGACGCCCGGCCTGTTAGCCGTGCTGTCGCCCGTCCTTGTGGGCTTCGCCCTGGGGGCCGAGCCGCTCGGGGCGTTCCTGGCCGGGGCCATCGTGAGCGGCCAGCTCATGGCGGTCATGCTGTCCAATGCCGGGGGCGCCTGGGACAACGCGAAGAAGCTCGTGGAGGAGGGTAGGTACGGCGGCAAGGGGAGCGAGGTCCACAAGGCCACGGTGATCGGGGACACGGTGGGCGACCCGTTCAAGGACACGGCCGGCCCGGCCCTGAACCCCATGATCAAGGTCATCAACCTGGTGGCCCTGCTGATCGTGCCGATCGTGGTGGACAACGCGGACAACTCGGGGCTCCGGATCGTGGTGTCGGTGGCCGCCGCCATCGTCCTCGCCGCGGTGATCTGGTACTCGAAGTCGAGGAAGGGCGAGGTCCTGGTCCCTTTTGAGGACGCTCCGAAGGAGGGGGCGGCCGTCTCGTAGGCGGCGTTCCCGAGTTGCGGCGGGCCGCCTCAGCCTCTTCGATTACGCGGATGGGCATCCTCGATCCCTTTCGGCGCTTCCTCCGTCGGATGGCGGAGTCCGACGAGCAGCGCCTGGAGGAGGAGACCAGGGAATGGGCGGCGAAGGTGTCCGGGACCCTGCCTATCGCCCAGGCGCCCTCCCGCAGCCGGGCGAAGGTGGCCGGGGTGGTTCGGCGAATCACGGTCCGGCCGCTAGCGGGCTACGAGTCGCTGGAGGCCCTGGTCTCGGACGGGACCGGCGAGATGTCGATCGTGTGGATGGGGCGGCGGTCCATCCCCGGGCTCTCCCTCGGCACGCGCATCGTCGTTGAGGGGATGGTCGGCGAGCACGGGAGCC
>JBOGVG010000181.1:0-2738 GCA_050692435.1 Actinomycetota bacterium | reverse complement strand
CCACCCAGCCGTCGAGGCCCTTCGGCACCGTCGTAACTCGGGCCGAGGGCCGGGGGACGCGATCGCGCAGATGCTTGTACGCGATGGCCACCGACGTCTCGCCGATGAAGGGGGCGCTTCCCGTGAGCAGCTCGAATGCCACGATCCCAACGGAGTAGAGGTCGGTGCGGGGGTCGGCCGGCTCGCCCAGGAGCTGCTCGGGCGCGAGGTAGTGGGCGGTCCCCGAGATCGTCCCCGTCTGGGTGGAGCGCGCCTCCGCGTACGCGTGCGCCAGCCCGAAGTCGGTCACCTTGGCCACGCCGTCCCGGGTGACCAGGACGTTCTCGGGCTTCACATCTCGGTGAACGATGCCCTTTCGGTGTGCATGCTCGAGGGCCGCGAGCACTTGCAGGAGGACATCCGCGGCTTGGGCCGGGGCAAGCAACCCCTCGGCGACAAGGACGTCGCGAAGGCTCTGGCCCCGAACGAACTCCATGATCATGAAGTACACGCCGTCCACGGCCCCCCAGTCGTGCACCCCGACGATGTTCGGGTGACTGAGCCCCGCGGCGGCCCGGGCCTCCCGGCGGAACCGGTCGACGAAGCCTGGATCCGACGCCAGATTGGGGTGGAGGACCTTGACGGCAACCTCGCGCGCCAGGACGGCGTCGTGGGCCCGAAAGATCTCACCCATCCCCCCCGCTGCGATGCGCTCCAGGACCTGGTACCGGCCGTCGAGCGTGGTTAGGGTGGACGTGGTCTCGAAGATGCGGACCGTGCTATCCGGTTCTGTACGGCTGGACGTCGCTGGACCTCCCGCGCGCGGGCGACGTGTGAAGGGCCGGGGGCCATCGTAGCGTGGAACGGAGGCCGGATGGGCGAACCCGGGGGTCTTCCCGCGGACGGGGAGGACTATCAGGACGCGTTCGCCCGCATGGAATCGGCAGTGGATGCGGGTCAGACGGACCTCTCCGGGCTCGGATTCTGGCGGCTGCTCCGTCGAGTGAAGGTCGAGCCCATGCTGGCCGAGCACTGGGCGGACCACGCCGGCCGGATCGACCGCAAGGCGTTCGAGACGAGCGTCCGGTTCCGGTTCCCGGTGTGGTTCGGGAACCTGGTGCTCCTGACCGGCGTGTTGTTCGGAGCGGCGGCGACCGTGTACGGCATGCGGTCCGACAACCCGACCGTGTCCGGATGGACCTTCGTGGTCGCGGGCGTGGCGTGGTTGGTGTGCGTCCACGACCTGGCGCATTGGGCAGTCGGTCGGCTGGTCGGCATCTCGTTCCTGGCCTACTACATCGGGTTCCCTCCGTGGCCAGGGCTGAAGATCGACTACGCCTCCTACCTTCGGGCATCACCGGCAGCGCGGGCATGGATGCACGCGTCCGGCGCCCTGGCCACGAAGGTCGCGCCGTTCGCGGCCCTTGGGTTCTGCCTCGCCGCGAACGGCCCGGCGTGGGCCGCCTGGGTCCTGGCCGGCATCGGCGTATTCCAGATCGTCACGGACATCCTCTTCTCCCGGACGAGGAGCGATTGGAAGCGGGTGGCGCGGGAACGAGCCCTGGCTCGGGCCCAAGCAGGCCATCGACGATAGCGACCTATACTGAGGTGGAACCACCGGGGAGCTCGGGACAACCGGGCTGAGAGGCCGGCTCGTGGGGCTCAAGCAGCAAAGCGGTAGCCCCAGTGGGGCTCAAGCAGCGAAGCGGTAGCCCCAGGACAAAGCGCCGGCGACCCGAGGAACCTGATCCCGGTAATGCGGGCGGAGGGAACGATGGGCAGGATCGATCCGGAACGGCTCCGGGTTCATGTCATCACCTCGAGCGGGCTCGTGCCGAGCCGTGGGCACATGGAGGTGGCGGATGCGGCGATCGAGGGCGGCGTCGACGTGGTGCAGCTCCGCGCGCCGGAGCTCTCGGACCACGAGCTGCTGTCGGTGGCGGGGGAGATCGAACGCCGCTGCCGGAGGGGCCAGGTCCTGTTCGTCGTGAATGACCGGATCGACATCGCCGTCGCCGTCGAGGCGGAGGGGGCGCACGTCGGCCAGGGTGACCATCCGGAAAGCGCCCGCGAGCGACTGGGCCCACGGGGAGTGCTGGGGATCAGCGTGGCGACGCCCGAGCAGGCGGAAGCGGCCGAGAGGGCCGGAGCCGACTACCTGGGGGTCACAGTGTTCGCCACACGGACCAAGGCCGAGGCCGTGCCGATCGGGCTCGACGGACTCCGATCCATCGTCGAGGCGACGTCTCTGCCGGTCGTGGGGGTCGGCGGGATCGATCCCTCGAATGCGCGGGAGGTCCTCGCGACGGGGGCCGCCGGCGTCGCGGTCGTCTCCGCGGTGGGGAAGGCGTCGGACCCGGTCGCGTCGACCCGGCGGCTGGTGGAAGCCGCCCACGCGGCGGCATCCGTGCCGAGAGGCTGACCCGAGATGGCGGAGCCGCGTCTGGGCAAGGCCACGGCGGACCTGTTCGAGCAGGTCATCCTGCGGCGGCTGGGGGCCAAGGACCTCGACGTCCTGGTCGGCCCGGAGCACGGTGTCGACGTCGGCGTGGTGCGGGTGGCCGACGGCGTTGTCATGGCGCTGACCGCCGACCCGGTGTTCGTCGTACCGGCCTACGGCTGGGATCGGGCAGCGTGGTTCGCCGTGCACATCCTGGCCTCGGACGCCGCCACGAGCGGCCTTCCCCTTCGGTGGATGGCCGTGGACCTGAACCTGCCGCCGGAGGTCACCGACGAGGAGCTGACCGCCCTGTGGGATG
>JBOGVG010000180.1:0-4623 GCA_050692435.1 Actinomycetota bacterium | reverse complement strand
GGTTCGGCTTGTTCGTCCTCGGGATCGTGTTTATCGCCATAGCTCTCCGGGACGACCGCAAGGGCCAGAAGGACGACTCGATCCGCGATCTCCAGGACCTGAGGGATCTCCCCTTGCGAAACGTCCGTGAGGCCATCAGGCCCAAGCCGGCCCCGCGGAGCCCGGATCCGGCGGATGGGCCGAGGCCTCGGGCGGTCCGCGGGCCCCGAGGGCCCCGCGGGCTGGTTCGCTAGCCCCACCCCTTCTCCAAGCGTGGCACCCCGGGATATGATCCACGGGTGCTGGCCCACGGGGGAGGGATCGACGAGCTTGCGATCTTCCTCTTCCCCATCGTCATCGGCTTCGGGTTCTGGCTGCTCACGAGGCAGAGGAGGCATGACGACGACGAGGTCGACAGCTCGCCCGCGACCGATGCCGGCCGTGTGGAGCCATCACCGATCTCAGCGCACCGAAGGGATGGGCCGACCCGCCTCCACACTCTGATGGACGCACCGGGCGCCTCCGACGATCGACCCGTTACCGCCGAGGACCGTCGGGGCGAGCCGGAGAGCCCGTAGCCTCCGGACCGCGCGCAGGGCATGAGCCGCCCGGGCTCTCGAGCCGCAGGAGGACCGATGGTATTCGGGCCAGGGCCACGGGCGGCATCGAGCATCGACCGCATCCTGGTGCCCGGCATCCTCGCCGGCATGGTGGCAGCCGTCCCGATGGGGCTCTTCTCCATGATCGCCGCGGCGACGTACCAGCATCGCGGCTTCTTCACGCCCATGTACCACATCGCGTCCCTGCTGGGTGACGACACCGCGGCGCGCTCACTTCAGGAGGCGGCGAGCGGCGATGTCTTCTTCTTCGTGCCGGAGCCGACGATCTTCGGAGTGGCGATGCACCTCGTGGTCGGCGGGTTCTTCGGTGCGATCTTCTCCGTGGTCGCCCGGGTCCTACCATCCCGGGTCCTACCCTCCCGGGCAAGCATCATCGCGGTTGGCGTCGCCTACGCCCTCCTCGTGATGCTGCTCATGAGCCTCGTCCTGGTTCCGGCGGCCGATGCCGTCCTGTCGGGCGAGGAGCGGGTCTCGAGCTTCGCCAGCGTGGCCGGCCGGGGAACGTTCACCATCCAGCACGTCATCTACGGCCTGGTCCTAGGTCTGTGGCCGGTGTTCCGGCCTCAGGACATCACCTCGGCGGGGCGGGCCGAGAGCGAAGGATCGTAGGCCGTCGAGACAAGCTCCCGCGCTTGTGGCATCCTTCGGAACATGCAGTCCGACGGGGAGGCTCTCCAGGAGTACGCCACGCTCGGGGAAGAGCTCCTGCACCTCAACCGGGCGCGGCTGCTGATCTTCGGCGTGGCCGTTTCCGCCGTCGGAGCGCTCCTCGTGATCACGTTCCTGATCGGTTCGGTGAACCAGGACACCCTCGGGCCGCGCCTCGTCCTCGTCTATCTCGCGCACGCGCTCGTGAACGCGGCCCTCCTCCTCACCCACCGCCGGACGCATCAGATGGATTTCACGGCGGGCTATCTACGGACTTTCGTCGAGCCGCGGATCAGACGGGCGCGGCGGGAACGTGGCCCCGACACGGCGGCATCGGGTCGCCGGGGGAGGCTGCCGCTCCAGTCCTCGAGAGCGCTGGGCGCCAGCTACGCCCTGCTGATCTCGGCGATCGTGGCCGCCGGCATCGCCAACGGGCTGTACCGGACCCTGTGGGCGATGGGCCTGCCGGTGTGGGCGCTCACCGGCCTGTTCAGCGCGAACTGGCTCTTCATGAGCGAGCAGGTCGGCCCGCCCACGGACCCGGTGATCGTTCCAGACGAACGCTAGTGGACCCTCGTCGGTGAGGCTCGACCACCACGAGGTCGAGGCGAACGGGATCCGCATCCACTACGTCCGCTGCGGGGACGGCCTCCCGCTCGTGCTGTTGCACGGATGGCCCGAGTTCTGGCGCACCTGGGACAAGGTGCTCTTACCGCTGGGCGAGCGGTTCGACGTCATCGCCCCGGACCTGCGCGGTTTCGGAGACACCGAGAAGCCCGACCTGGCCGCCCTGGAGGGGTACACCCTCGAGAATCACGTCGGGGACCTCCTGGGTCTTGCGGACGCCCTGGGGCTCCAGCGATTCGGGATCGTGAGCCACGACGTCGGCGCGTTCGTCGCCCAATCGTTCGCCCGCGAACATCCGGAACGGCTGGTCGGGCTGTTCTTCTTCGACTGTCCCTATCCGGGGATCGGCCGCAGATGGGGTGATCCTGATCACGTGAAGGAGATCTGGTACCAGTCCTTCAACCAGCAGCCCTGGGCGGCGGACCTGGTGAGCTCGAGCCGCAGGGCGTGCCAGATCTACCTGCGGCACTTCCTGAGCCACTGGGCCCACGACCCCGACGTGTTCGACGAGGCCGAGGTCGAGGCGTGGGTGGACAACTTCCTCCAGCCCGGCAACCTCCAGGGAGGTTTCAACTGGTATGTCGTGGCCCACCCGGCCCGCCTCGAGCTCATGCGGCACGGTCCCCCCCAGCTTCCTCGGATCGAGATCCCCGTCCGGGTGCGGTGGGGCGCGAGCGACAAGGTACTCAAGGTGGAATGGGCCGACCGCCTCGATGACTATTTCGCGCATTGCGACTTCGCGGCCGTCCCGGAAGCCGGTCACTTCGTCGCCCGAGAGCGGCCCGACTACGCGATCCGAGAGATCACCGACTTCTTCACCGGCCTGGCGGGCGAGATGTAGGAGGGATGCGTGTCGCGCGCTGCAGCGCAAGGGTTCTGCCCGGGCGTTCGCCACTCTCGACTGCGCGTCTGGCCCGGCGATGCTGGACGAACGCGCGCACCGGCTCACGTCCCCAGGAGCAGGAGGATGCCGACCGACGTGTACAGCACCATCACTCCGAGGAGGGCGTACTGCCCGCGCCGCTTGTCCAGCCCGCTGAACAGGCCGACCGCACGGTCGTGCGCGGCAACCACGCCGAGGACGTGCCCGGTGACGATGGCCGCCACCTGGACCAGCGCGATGGCCCGGGTCGAGACCACGAGGAAGTTGATCGACCAGGCGCCGGTTCCGAAGAGGTCCCATCCCCGGCCCAAGGGATCCGAAGCCAGGATGTACCCGGCCTGGCCCTGGAAGACGAACAGCGAGAAGTAGTGGGCAACGGTGTACCCCACGACGATCGGGATCAGCGAATGGACGAAGCGCTCATCGGGGTTGGCCACCGGCTTCGACCGCTTGGACCCGCCAACCATCCGGGCCGAGAGGTGCGTGGCCCCGATGTAGGTCGCCGCCACGAGAGCGATCGACCAACCCAGCCCCAGGGTCCCGAGAGCAAGATTCTGGAACCCCACGGTTCCCCGCGTGAGGTTCGACCACAGCTGGGTCCTGGTGAGCCCGTCGAACGCCGTGGAGCCGAGCAGGACGCAGACCACGGCGACCAGGCCCGGCCCGACCGCCACCGAGGCGAGCCCATCGAGGGGGTTACGGACCACCAGCCGGCCGTCGGAGCGGCGGCCGAGGGGCGAGAGACGGCCGACGAGGGACGAGTACACCTCGAAGCTGTCCCCGCGCTCGTACCACCCTTGTCCGTACCGGAACGCCAGCGCAACCTGGACGAGCGAATACACGGCCACGAAGGCCAGCACGGCAGAGGGCTTGCTGGCGTCCGCGTAGACGAGCTCGAGCCACACGAACACCACGAGGCCGGCCGCGGCCGGCCAGTAGCCGAGGCGCTCGGGCACGGGGCGGCCTGTCTCCCGACGACCCCTGCCGGTGAGACGCGCGATCCCCGCCGAAAAGGCGCGGAGCGGGTTCAGGAGACGCCAGACCGGACCGAAGGCCAGCGAGGCTGGCACGAGCCCCACCCACAGCCACACGTACAACCAGGTCGGCGCGGGGTTCGTGGCGCTCTCGTTCGGCCCGAGCGAGGCGGCGAGCACCATCATCGCGAACAGCAACACGCCGAGCGCCCGGAGGCCGATCCTCGTGGGCCGGGCATCGATGACTCGTTGGAGCGCCTCGGGGATGGGGCGGCCGGCGCTCTCGCCCTTCAGCCTGGGCGTGACCCAGAACGCCCCGAGGACGAGGAACGAGAGCACCACGGCGGAGGCGGCCCCGTAGACGGCGAGCCACAGCGGCACGGGCAGGTCGGAGCGGCCTCCAAGGCCGTGGGGCAAGATGCCGTTCATCGCACCCTCAGCTCGAAGAGATGCAGGCCCGCCTCTTCCAGCTCGACCTCGAACACCCCGGGGATGTCGGCCACGAACTCCAGCGTGAGCTCCTTGCCCGCGGTGATCGGGCGCTTCAGCTCGTAGCCGTGCACGTGGAGCTCGTCGTTCGCGTCCGACAGGACCACCAGGCGTACGGCCTTGCCGAGTTCGACCTCCACGCGCTCGCTATCCGTCTGCACCGCGCCGCCGCTGACCGTCGCCACGACCACGATGTCGGGCCGGGGGCTCGGCTGCCCATCGGGCGTGGGGCTCTGGGGAGATCCGGGGGTGCCGGGGGTCGTCGCGTCCGCCGCCGGGCCGGGTTCGGGCTCAGGTGAAGCGCAACCCGCGGCGGCGAGAACGAGGACCGCGAACGAAACGCCGACGGTTCGGGTCCACGATGTCATGTGGGCGATCCTTTCTGGCGATCGACGGTGATCGA
>JBOGVG010000179.1:0-2672 GCA_050692435.1 Actinomycetota bacterium | reverse complement strand
GGTTTCTCCGTGCCCGAACCGCTGGGTGGGCCGTTGTTTCGTTTCGACCTGACAGGAAACCGCAAGAAGGTCGCCGTGGACGATCCCCGGTTGGATGATCGGGTCGCAGATAACTCGACCTTCCACGACCTCACGGAGAGTGAGACCCTGCTCATCGGCAGGGACTTTGGGATCGTCACGGACATCGAGACCGGGCCGAACGGAAACCTGTTCGTGGCCTCGCTGTCGAACGGCGCGATCTACGAGGTGTTCCGCCGGTAAGGGGCTAGGTCAAAGAGAAAGGAGGCCCCCATGAAGCGTCGTCTCGTCGCCCTGGTTGCGGCTGTAGCCGTGGCCGTCGTCGTGTCGGCGGGCGCGGTCGGAGCCGCCGAGGCAGGCCGCCCGTTCGCCACCACGCTGACCGGAGCAGCCGAGGTACCCGGGCCGGGGGATTCCGACGGATCCGGTAGCGCGGCGATCGTCCTCAATCAAGGTTCGGGTACCGTCTGCTTCGACGTGAGCTGGGAGAACGTCGACGGTACGGTGGTCGCCTCCCACATCCACGCCGCGCCGGCGGGCGTGGCCGGTGGGGTCGTGGTCACCCTGTTCACGGGTGCTGCCTTCGGGGGAACGGGCGCCGACAGCGGATGCACCACCGGCGTCGACCGCGGCCTCATCAAGGCCATCCGGCAGAACCCGTCGGCCTTCTACGTGAACGTGCACAGCACGGTCTTCCCCGCCGGGGCCGTCCGGGGTCAGCTGAGCAAGTAGCGCTACGGCGGATCGAGAGCCCGGCCGGCTCGACCCGGCCGGGCTCGCCTTGTCCTGCGAGCGCACGGTAGCGTCAACGGTGGGATCTTTGAGGGACGAGCGGACGAAGCAAGGGAGTCAGACGGCAGGGGAGAGCCTGCACGATCTAGGCGCAGGCTGCGGTAGCAGGATCTGAAAGCGGTCTTAGAGCAGACGACCTTCCGCGGCAGGGGCGGTTGGGAGGTGATGGGCCTGGTCACATGCGTTCGAGCGGATGACCGCGGCCAGGCGACCGCGGTCAGCCAACCAGGACACCGACGGGGAGGGAGAAGTATGGCGGAGCCGACTCTGTATGAACGCATCGGTGGCATCTACGCCATCGCCGCGGTGGTGGACCACTTCAGCGACCAACTACTTAAGAACCCGAAGGTGGTCGAGGCGAATTCCGAACTGAAGGAATGGCACACGGTGACATTCGCCGGACGGCTGCCAGGCCTCAAGTTCCTGAGGACACTGTGGGTCGCCTCGTTGGCGGGTGGACCCTTTCAATACACAGAAGAGCTGCGCGACGCGCATTTCGACTTGAAGATTCCGCCCGGGGTGTTCGACGAGGTCGATGCGGAGCTTGGCCGCACACTCGATCATTTTGGGGTGCCGGATCGTGAGAAGGGGGAGGTCTTGGCGGCCTTCGAGGGATGGAAGGAAGAAGTGACGGCGGGTTCCAAGGAAGGGGCCCTCAATTGGCGCCGCTGGCGTTGAGCCGAAATGAAGACGCCATCTTTGCTGAGCCAGTGAAGCCCGCCCAAGGGGAGGGGCGAGTGGACTGGCGACGCCCGGTGCCGCGCTCATATCATGCTGGTTCCTCGCCTGCACATACCGGATCCACGGGTGGACACTGCCGCTGCGGACCTGCTCGAAGCCACCTCGAATGAGACCGGGGGCCTACGAGACCAGTCTCTCAAGGACGCGGTGCCTCGTCGGCCTCATCACACGCAGGTGCAGAGGACGTCGGCTTGGTCGCACCCGGCGCACCGGATCGTGCAATAGCGATCGGAGCCGACGTGCAGATGCCCGGCGTCGTGCTCGCCCGCCACCGATCCACAGATGGCGCACTTCCATCCGTCACCTGGCCCTCCACACTTCGCGCAGATCAGCGTCTCCGTCTGTGCCATCGCTGGATCACCCTCCTCGGTATCGAGACCGAAATGCAGACGGCGAGCTCCATCGTGGCGAGCCCGCCGCCAGCACCAGTCAGCTTCTCCGCGCCTGGGCGATGCCCCGCAGTGAGACCAGCGCGCCGACTACGAAGATCACTACCGCGAGATAGATCAGCCCCAGGTGGCCGAGCGTGTCGAAGCCGTTCGGATAGTGCGCCGGCAGGGCCACCGCGAGCCCCAGGACCGGGGCCGTCACCGCTCCGACCCATGCCCAGAGCTGCCCCCGCCGAACCCCGTAGGCCACCAGGAACAGCACCGCGAGGCCCGTCGCCGCAATGAATCCGGAGACCGCGATGTGGAGATGGCTCACGTACTCGAACAGCGACGGGCTGAACGCCTGGATCTCGTCCTTCCCCACGTTGACCTCGTTGGGCCCGATCCCGAGCTCCAAGAAGGAGTCCGTGAAATTTCGGACGAAGAAGATCACCGCGTAGCCGATGAACCCCGCGGCGGCGATGCCCATGAGCCAGGAGCCCGTTCGAAGAGCGGTCGCCGAACCGCCTGCTCTCGTGTGCTCCACCGTGATGCTCGTCATGTCCCGCACCTCCTCTCGCCCATGACAGACGTCCGATCGGGGACGCCGATTGCACCTTCCTGGGGATGCAATAAGGTCGGCCACCCAAGCGTCTTGAGAGGTGAGCACGTCTGTGAGACGGGCCGACGGGATGACGGACATCGGGATCCAGGACCGGACGAAGGAAGCGTTCCAGAGCATGGCCATCGGCG
>JBOGVG010000178.1:0-11446 GCA_050692435.1 Actinomycetota bacterium | reverse complement strand
CGGCCGAGAAGCTCTCGGAGCATCGCGACGCCCGTCAGGTGCTGGTCCTGATGAACCGTCACGACTGGCTGTCCGCGTTCAACAACGAGCTCGGCTGGGTCATCGCGGTGGAGCGTCTGGCCAAGATTCAGGTGCCGGACCGGGCCCAGTGGATCCGCACGATGATGGCGGAGTGGAACCGGATCCTCAACCACCTCATGTTCACCGGCTCGTTCCCCCTCGAGCTCGGGGCGATGACGCCGATGTTCTACGCGTTCCGCGAGCGGGAGATGATCCAGAACCTCATGGAGTCGGCCACCGGCGCGCGGATGCACCACTCGTACGCGCGCGTGGGCGGGCTGAAGGACGACCTGCCGCGTGGGTTCCACAAGGAGTCGGCCGAGGTCCTGAAGTGGGTGCGGAAGAAGCTGAAGGACTTCGAGACCTTGATCATGGGAAACGAGATCATCTTCGCGCGCACGAAGGGCGTCGGGATCCTGCCGCAGGAGACGGCCATCGGCTACGGCTGTTCCGGCCCCGTGCTCCAGGGCTCCGGCGTGCCCATGGATCCTCGTAAGGACGAACCGTACGAGAAGTACGCGGAGGTCGAGTTCGACATCCCGATCGGGTCCACGGGCGACTGCTACGACCGGCTGTGGGTTCTGGTCCAGCGGATGTGGGAGTCGTGCAAGATCATCGAGCAGTGCATGGAGAAACTTCCCGCCGGTGACTATATCGCGCCGAAGCTGCCCAAGAAGATGAACCTGCAGGGCGAGACCTACGTCCGGACGGAGAACCCGTTGGGGCTGATGGGCTACTACCTGGTGGGCGACGGCACGAAGTACCCGTACCGGCTGAAGATGCGGACGGCTTCGTTCTCCAACGTCTCGGTGATCCCCGCGATGCTACCCGGCGCGCTCGTGCCGGACCTCATCGCCATCCTGGGCAGCATCTTCTTCGTGGTCGGCGACATCGACCGGTAGCGTCCCGCCCCCGGGTCGCAGTCCCGGGCCTACGTCTGGCGGTTGAACCACACCCCACCCGGTCCCAGGTAGCTCGGGCCCTCCCCCCACGCCGCCAGGGTCTTCCCGGTGCTGGTGACGGCGATCTCGCCGTAGTCACCATAGACCTCCAGGAACCCCTGGGCGTTCTTGTACGTGGTTCCGGAGATGGCGTCAGAGATGCGGACCGCCTTCGTCCACGTCGCGCCGAGATCCCGTGACGTCCTGTACCAGATGTTCCACCGACCGGTGCGCTGGTCCGCGAACCACATCCGCACCTGGTCGTCTCCGACCGCCACGGCAGCAGGAAAGGCGGCGTTCGCGTCCGCCAGGGAGAGCCGAACTCGGTCGGACCACGTCGCGCCGGCGTCGGTGGACGAGCGCGCGAACACCCGTTGCGGATCACCGAATCGGGTGGCGCCGTTGTAGATGATCACCAGGTCGCCGTCGGCGTCGCCGGCCAATGCCGGGCCGCTGTCCCAGAAGTCCGCGTAGCACCCTTCGGAGGAGCACGGCGGGCCGAGCTCCAGGGTGTCCACCACCGCATCGGTCCAGGTCGCCCCGCCGTCCGTCGATGTCAGGGCGTGGATCTGGATGGGCCCTTCTGCGCTCTGGGCGGGGCCGGACTAGTGACCTCGGAGAGCGTCACCGTGCCGTCGGGGCCGACGTGTCCGCCGTACGCGAAGTAGTACCTCCTCGTGTCGCTGGTCCTGACTTGCGTCCAGGTCTCGCCGGCGTCGTGAGAGACGGCCACGTAATTGTCTCCGGAGGTCGGTCCGTTGAACGGGACGTACACGTCTTGCCCATCGGCGCTGATGGCCATGTTCGGCTTGTCGCCCCACGCCACGCGTCCATAGATGGGGACCGGGGTGGACCACGTCCCGCCGTGGTCGAGCGACTTCGAGAACTGGATGTCGTAGTCGTTCATCCAAACGGCATACACGGCGCCGGTATCGGATACCACATCGATCAACGGATCGTGCTGGCCCTGAACGTTCCTGCATTCGCAGATGAATCGGTCCCGCCCGAACGTCTTCCCACCGTCCCTCGAGACATGCAGGATCATCGCCGGGTCCGGGCAGCTGTTCGGACAGGCCTTCTCACCCCCGAACCGGTTGTGCAGGATGTAGACGAAGGGCGCGATCGGGTCGGCCGCGATGGCCGGCTCCCAGTCGTCCGCCCTTGGGTGCAACAGGATCTCGCCGGCCCAGCCGGGGGCTCGGTCGTAGGCGAGGGGGCCGGTCACGCCCAGTGTTCCTGCTGCCCGGGCCTCCGCGAGGGCCTCCAACCTCTTCTCGGCCGTCTCCAGCTGCTCCTCCAGCTCCTCGGCCGCTCCCTGTGCGCCGCCTCCCCGGGGACGAACGGCGTCGGCCGGGCCGCCCGGGCCCCGGGTGGTCAGGACCAACAGGACGATCGAGACCGAAGCGATGGTGCCAATGGCGATGATTGGACGGAATCGCACCGGGCCTCCCCTTCTCCTTCGTGTCCGGCGGTAGCGGTCCCCGAAGCTATCCCTGGCTGAACCGCTGGTCAATCGGCCATCGGTCGGCTGCCGGCCGCAGCCCTGGCCACCCAGGCTGGCGTGGGCAGGCCGGGGGTGGCCAGGAGCAGCCACCGGAGCCTCCCTAGGCCGACGGGGTCGACCAACAAGCTGGCCCGGCTGCGGCCCTCCCACACCCGGACAGCCCGGTCCCCAACGCCCTCGGCCAGGAGCCGGCCCTGGCGTCCGCGCTGGATCTCGCTCCAATCCGCGAAGCCCAGGGCGAGCAAGGCATCACGCTGGGATGCGAGCCCTAGGGCCCGGAGGCCTCGGGCCTCGGCCCGGTGCGTGATCGAGCTGAAGTCGACCCCAGCCGTGATGTCTGCCGTCCCGGGGTCGCGGAGGACGTCCTCGAACACGCGCTGGTCCCGGTAGCCGTGGACATCGCCCGCCGGACCAGACGCGGACCCGTAGTCGACCAGCAGGGCGTACCCGCGTCTGAGGATTCCCCCAAGCTCGTCGACGAACCGCAGCGCGCCCACCGGAACGACGGCCTCTTCCCCCGGCTGGAGAACCGCGGCCGAAGCCGCGAGGTCGTCGTCGCACGGGACCTCGATCTCCTCCAAGCCGTCTGCTCCGACGTCCACACGGACCTCCGCCAGGCCACCCGGTGTGGCCCGAACCCGGCGAAACGGGAGGTTGTCCAGGAGCTCGTTGGCGAAGACCACGCCGGGGTCGAGTGGGCCGAGCTCCTCGAGATGGGATGCCACACGGATGGGCAGCTCCGTCAGGCGGGCCCGGGCCCCCGGGCTCCGATCCACGGTCCCGAACGCGAGATCGCGGTCCTGTTCGCCGTCTGCGAGCCGAAGGAGGTCCCGGGCCAGGGTCCCGTCCCCCGCGCCGACCTCTACCACAGAGAAGGGGCGGGGTCGGCCGAGTGCCTCCCACAGGCCGCGGAAGGCCCGGTGCACGAGCTCGGCGAAGACCGGGTGCACGTGGGGGGCCGTCACGAAGTGCCCTTCCTCGCCCACCGGCGGCTCCGCGTAGAAACCGCCCGGGCCGTAGAGCGCATGTTCCATGAACTCGGCGAACGTGATGGGGCCCCTGTCCAGGATGGCCCGGCGGATGCGGCCGGCGACGTCCTCGCTCATCCATCCAGCGTATCCGCCCGGCGGCGGCACTCGGGCCCTGAGAGAATCCACGCCGTGGGCAACGAGATCCGAAAGGCGGCATCGGTCATTGCCGCGCGGGACGGCGAACGGGGGCTCGAGGTCCTCGTGCTCGAACGGAGCTCGATGAGCCGGTTCCTCCCCGGTTACGTGGCGTTCCCCGGGGGCGCGGCCGACCGGCAGGACGCGTCGCTCGCGAAGCGGTGGTTCGGGTCGGCCGCGGAGGCCGCCCGGGCGTGCGCCGTTCGCGAGCTGTTGGAGGAAGTGGCGCTGGCGCTCACGGCGGACGGGCTCGGCGCGGCCGATCGTCACGCGCTCGACGCAGTCGAGGCGGCACCGCCCCGTCCGGACCAGCTGCGGAGGATCGCGCACTGGATCGCTCCGGCGGACATCCCGGTTCGATTCGACGCCGAGTACTTCGCCGTGGCGGCGCCGGGCGGTGTGGACCCACACCCCGACGGCGCGGAGATCGCCCACGCCTGGTGGGCGTCCCCCAGCGAGGTGCTCTCGGAATGGGAGGGTGGGCGGCGAAAGCTCTACTGGCCCACGCTGTTCACCATGCTGAACATCGGAGGCTGCCGGACGGTCGACGAGCTCCTCGACCTCCGGATCACCACCCGAGAGCCCGACGACGGCGACGTGCAGCGGTATCCGCGCTCGACGTTCTGGCAGGACTGACGGTGCCGCGCATCCTCCGCGTCCTCGCCCCGAACCCGGGCATCCGGGAGCTCGAGGGGACGAACACGTGGATCGTGGGCGACGGTCCGTCCACCGTGATAGATCCCGGCCCCGACCACGAGGGGCACCTCCGGGAGGTGGCCCGAGAGGCCGGCCACGTGGCCGCTATCCTGCTCACGCACGACCACCCGGATCACGCGCCGGGCGCCCCGGCGCTCGCCCGGATGACGGGCGCGCCGGTGTACGCGGCGCGGCCACCGGAGGGCGGCGAACCGCTCCGAGGAGGGCGGCGGATCGGCGCCGGCGGTGCGACGCTGACGGCCGTGGCTACGCCGGGACACACGCACGATCACATGGCCTTCCTTCTCGAAGACGGGCGCGGGTTGTTCACCGGGGACGCGGTCCTTGGGCGGGGGACGAGCGTCGTCGACCCTGCGGAGGGCGACCTCGTCGCGTACCTCCACTCGCTCGGGCGGATGCGAGAGCTGAAACCGAGCCGGATCTATCCGGGCCATGGGCCGGTCGTGCTGGACGCCATGGCCAAGATCGACGAGTACCTGGCGCACCGGGCGATGCGCGAGGAGCAGGTGCTCGCGGCTCTGGGCGAGGGGTCCAGGACGCCGGAGGAGATGGTCTCCGAGATCTACGGCGAGTATCCGCCGGAGGTCCACGACCTGGCGGCCCGTTCGATCCTCGCGCACCTCATCAAGCTGGAGGGGGAGGGGCGTGCGGAAAAGCGGAGGACGAAGGGCAGCGTCCGATGGTCGCTGCTCGAGCCGCGGGCCTGCGCCCGGTGCGGGCGTCTGGTTGGGGGGCGGGGCCGCCTGTGCCGCCAATGCAGCCTGGCGGTGCTTCAGGAGTCGGGTTAGGCCCGCTCGTACACCGACACGTGCCTCGGGCTGTCGGCAGCGAACGGCTTCGCGCGGAGCTTTTGCGACCATGGCCTCGGAAGCGTCGATCCCGTGCACCTCCAGACCGCGCGCCGAGAGCAGGAGTGCCGTGTCAAGCCGAAGACTCCCCAGAGGCGGAGGCTCGGGCAAGCGCCTCGAGGTCCGGGATCATGTACCGGCGTCCTTCGGTTCGGACCAGGCCGCGGGAGGACAGGGCCGCGAGGCTCCGATTCACGCTCTCGCGCGACGCCCCGACCATCTGCCCCAGGTCCTCCTGTGTCAGGGGCAGCTGGAGCAGGACGCCGGCACCGTCCGTTACGCCGTGACGGCGGGCCAGCTCGCACAGCCGGCGCGAGAGCCGGGTGGGCACGTCGTGGGCCAGAGCCTCCTCCAGGGCCGAGGCGGTTCGGTGGAGCCGCGACGCCGCAAGCCGGAGCAACTCGACGGCGGTGGCGGGGTTCCGCTCCACCACCGCCCGGAGCGCCGAGACCGGCAGGGCCTGGACCTCGGCCCGGCCCACGGCCCGAGCTTCCACCGGCGACGGCCGGCCGAGCAGGGCCGCCTCGCCGAACAGGTCCCCGGGCCCGAGCACGCCCACGACCACCTCCCGTCCCGTGGGCGCGAGGGCGGCCAGGCGGACCGCGCCGGCCCGCACCAGGAACAGGCACGCCGACATCTCGTCCTGCCGGACCACGGCCTGCCCGTGAGCGAACCGGCGAGAGGGGGAGGCGGCCACGTCCAAGGTTCGCGCCTCCACTGCCGAACCGTACCGCGGCCCACCGACATCCTTGGCCCGACGCGACTTGCGACGGAACCGCTTCGACACCGATCGGCCACCCGGGATACGCTGAGCTCCGGGCCGGACGGCGGAGGAGATAGACCCGGCGGTGGGCAAGCGAGAGCAAGAGGCGCTGGGGCGCGTTCCGCTGTTCTCGAGCCTCTCATCGCGCCATGTGAAGCGGATCGCCGATTCCAGCGAGGAGGCCCGGTTCATGGAGGGCGCATCGGTGGTGAAGCAGGGCCAGGAGGGTGACAGCTTCTACGTGATCCTCCAGGGGCAGGCCAAGGTGGTGAACGAGGCCGGGAAGGTCGTCAACCGCCTGCTGCCGGGAGACTTCTTCGGCGAGATCTCGCTCCTGGATGGCGGGCCGCGCAGCGCCACCGTCGTTACCGAGACGCCGGTCACGATGCTCGAGCTCAAGCGGAACGCGTTCCTGAAGGCCCTGGCCGACGAGCCCGATGTCGCGGTGAAGTTGCTGAGGCACACGGCGGGCATGATCCGTCGGCTCGAGCGCCCGATGTCGGCGTAGCCCGAGGCCATGCGGGCCGAGTTGTACCGCCCCGACTCGTCCGAGGATGTCCTGGCCGTGGCCACCTGGGAGGCCGGAAAGGGGCACCTGGAGGTGGCAGATCCCTCTGTCTCCGGGCTCGAGGCGATCCTGCGGCCGACGCCGATCGTCGTGGACGACGCCTCCCTCCGCCGCCTGGGAACCCACGGGCCGACCCTCCTCCAGCCGGGCGACCTCGAGTGGTTCCGAGCCGCGCTGCTCACTCGCGCTGCCGATCTCGGGCTGGCCGTTCGGTTCGTGTTCGGCAGGCGGGAGGGAGGCTGGGACCCGGCCGCTCAGTACCGGACGTTCGAGGAGCAGGTCGAGAGGCTCTCCGGCTAAGCGGGCGACGGCGCTCCCGCCGCTCCTTCCACGTACGCCCCGCCCGCCTCGCAGAAGCTCAGGAAGTCGCACACATGGCAATGTTCGCCGGGGGTTGGATCGAACCGCCCCGCGGCGATGCCCTCCAACCACTCCTCGACGCGACGTCGGATCCCGGCCGGGTCCTCCACGGGGAACGACACCTCCTCGCCGCCGGCCAGGTAGACGTAGGTGAGCCTGAGGTCCTCGGGCCGCTTGCCCCACACGTCGATGCACGCCAGCGCGTACAGGTCGAGCTGGACCCGGGACAGGGGATCGCCCTCCGGCTTCCGGCCGGTCTTGTAGTCCACGACCTCCCACGGCCCGTCCGGCGCGCCGAAGATGGCATCGATCCGGCCGCCCACGGTGAACCCCTTCACCGAAAGGATGAACGGCCGCTCGGCGAACAGCGGCACCATCTTCGCGAACCGGCTGGAGAGGAAGGCCTCCCGAAGCTGCTTGATCTTCCCCGGCTGGCCGGCGAGCTCCTCCGTGGTGAGGTCCGGCTCCTGCTCAAGCTCGATCAGTGTGGCCTGCCCCGACGACTGCCGCTCGATCCACGCATGGACCTCGGTTCCGATCCGGGCCGCGGGCCCGGAGAAGCGTGGAAGCGGCCGGATCGCGCTCCAGTAGAACCGCTTCGGGCAGCGCCCGTACTCGATGATTCCGCCCACGGAGACGCTGGTGGGGAACCTGGGCGCGTCCTCGGTCATGGCCTCACGCTCCACGAGGTGGCCGGCCAGCGTCCTCCGCTCGGCGGCGAGACGTTCGTACTCCCGCCGCTGCGCCGGGTCCAGGGCCTCGACCAGTTCCACCGGAACCGCCCTTGTCGAGGCGGCCTCCACCGCGGCCCGCCGCCACCCCGCAGGGAACAGACCATCCTCGTCGCCGGGCCGGGCCGGGCCCGGCCAGTCCCGAACGAACCGCTCCCGATATCCGATGAGCGGGTTCTCATCGCCGACCTCCGGCCCCCGCTCCACCAGCGCGAGCCCGGTCTCCCCTCCCCATCCGGCCAGTTCCTCCAAGAACAGGCCGGGGCCCTTGGCGTTGATGGTCTCGCCATACCAGTGCGCGGCGGAGGTGAACAGCCGAATCCTGGCCCTCGTGAGCGCCACGTAGCATGTGCGCCGCTCCTCGATCACCTCTTGCTTCTTCAGGGCCTCCTTGAAGTGCGAAAGGACGCCGTCGAACGTCGGCAGGATCCGAGCGTCTCCCCGAAGCTCGAAGTCGAGGGACTTGCCCCGCTCCGCCGGGTTGTGCTGGATCCGGTCGTCCGGCATCAGCTTGTGCGCCATCCCCGGGACGAACACCGTGTCGAACTCCAGGCCTTTAGCGGCGTGGATGGTCATGACCTTCACCGAATCATCGTCGGAGGGCTGCACCGGCCCCCATTCCTGCCGCTCCATCCGGTCCACGGTGTCCACGTAGTCGAGGAAGGCCCCCAGCGTGAGCTCCCCCTCGATCGGTGAGAAGGAGTGCACCTCGTCGAGGAAGGCCGCCAGGTTCCGTTTCGTGGCCCCGGCCACGGCCGCGTCCGGGTGGGCGTCGAGCTCGCCGAGGATCCCGGTCCGGCGGATGGCCTCGGCCAGGAACTCGCCGACCGGCTTGCGGGCCTCCGCCCGGAGCTCGGCGAGCTCGCCCCGAAACTCCTCCAGCCGAGCCCGGCCCTCCTCAGACAGGTGCTCCACCTCGTCGAGGTGCTCGAGCGCTTCAGCGAACAGGAACGGCGTCTCCTCGGCCTCGTCGCCGGTGTCGCGCCACTCGTAGTTCCGGGTCTTGGCCCACGCCGCCACCCGGGCCACGTCCTTGAAGCCCACCCGGTACCGCGGGCCCATCAGGATCCGCGCCAGGGCCACGCTGGCGAACGGGTCCACCACGGCCCGCGCGTACGCCAGCACCTCCACGACCTCGGGCAGCTTCAGCAGCCCGGCCAACCCCACGATCTCCACGGGGACGTGCCGCTCGCCGAAGGCCTGCTGGAGCGAGAAGAACAGCCGGCTGGTCCGGCACAGGACGGCGAAGCTCGACCAGGGCTCGCCCTTCGCGTGCAGCTCGAGGATCTGGTCTCCGATGGCGTCGGCCTCGCTCCACTCGTCGAGGTGCACCGCGACCGCCACCTCGCCCTCACCGTTCTCGGCCCACGGCTCGAGCTCCTTCTCGGGGTCGGGACGCTGCGACTCCGGCACCTCGGCGATCACCCGGTCGGCCGCCTTCAGGATGCGGGCCCCGGAACGGAAGTTCGTGTACAGCGGCAGCCGCTCCGAGGGCGAGCCGTCGGCCCTGGAGAATTGCCGGGGGAACTCCAGGAGGTTGAACAGGCTCGCCCCCCGCCAGGCGTAGATGTTCTGGTCGGGGTCGCCCACGGCCGTGACCGGATGGCCTCCTCCGAACAGGCCGGCCAGGAGGCGGGCCTGTGCCACGTTCGTGTCCTGGTACTCGTCGAGGAGGACCGCCGCGAAGCGCGCCCGGTAGTCCTGGCCCACCTCGGGGCGCTCCTGGATCACCCGGAGGGCGAGCGAGATCTGGTCGCCGAAGTCGATCAGGTGGCGGTCGCGCTTCAGACGCTCGAACACCTGCACGCCCTTCGCCAGCTCGATGCGCTCCAATGCGGCCTGATACGCCCGGTCCGACCGGTGGTTGTGCAGCTCCTCCAGGCGTTTCCGGTTGAAGGCGATGACGTCTTCGGGGTCCACGAAGTGGTTCTGGCACTGATCGGCGAGCTCGAGGATCTTCGAGACCACCGTGGGTGCCCACTCCGTCCTCACCAGATCGAACGGCATCTCGTCGAGCACGCGGCTGCACAGCTCGTGTCGCTGGGCCGGGGTCAGGACCTGCTGGCCGGGCTCGATCCCCGACAGCATCCCGAACCGGTCCAGTACCTGTGCGGCGAACGAGTGGTAGTTGGCGATCTCCGGCTCCTCGCCCTCGGGGAGGTCCACCGCCCGGAGGGCGCTTCGAACCCGAAGGGTGAGGTTCTCGGTGGCCTTGTTCGTGAACGTGAGGCAAAGGACGTTTCCGGGGAGGACCCCGGGGTGATCGGCCTCCACCCTGCCCAGGGCCACCAGCGCCAGGTACACGACCCGGGCCGCCATGACCGAGGTCTTGCCGGAGCCCGCCCCGGCCACCACCACGGACGGTTCCAGTGGCCAGGAGATGGCCCGCCACTGATCGTCGGTCGGCTCTCGGCCGCCCATGGCCGCCACGATCTCCGGCGGATGACCGCCCTTCGGGTTCACGACGCCTCCACCGGGAACAGGGGCCGGCCCTCCGGCCAGAGTGGGCACAGGGTCTTGAAGTCGCAGAAATGGCAGTCGGCTGACGTGCTGGGTCGGTACCGCTCGGTCTGGTACAGCTCCCGCACCCGGGCGATGAGTCCGGACAGCCGGTCCCGCATCTTCGCCTGGTACTCCTCGTCCCGCTTCGAGCTCTCGCCGACCTGCCACTGGCGGCGCTCCAGCTCGCCGGTTCTCCAGTGGCCCCGGAGGAACGCGAGCTCCACGCCGCGGACCGGGCGGAACGGGGCGAGATCCTCGGCTTCATGGGCGGCCAGGTAGTACACGCCGAGCTGGAGGCTTTCCTCCGCCTTGCCGGCCTTGTCCGCCTTCCCCGTCTTGAAGTCGACGACCTTGTTCCCCCCGGCCAGGATGGGCCCGATGCGGTCGATACGACCGGCGACGGTCGCGTCCTCGAGCTCGAAGGAGAACCCGACCTCCGTGGCCAGGGCGGTCCTGTCCGCGTAGTTGGCGATCCAGTTCGGCAGCATCAGCTCGGTGACCAGCCTGCGGAACGCCTCGGACACCGCGAGTGAGGGGAACTGGTCCGGCCGCCACCGCTGCTCCGCCTCGGCCACCAGCGCCTCGGCCGAGCGCGGGATCAGCCCGATCTCGCAGTCCTCGATGATCCGGTGCACCAGCTTGCCCACCCAGGCGTGGTACCCGGCGGGCCGGGCCAGGCCGAGCTCCTCGCGAAGGACGAACTGGAGGTTGCAGTTCTCCAGGGTCTCCAGGCGCGACGCCGAGACCCGGATCGTCTCGTGGAGGGGCCGTTCGGAGTCGGTCCAATCCCGCTGGAACCACCACCGGCCGGGGTCGGCCCCCAACGCGACCAGGCCGCCCAGGGCGGACAGGCGCTCCGGGGGGGTCGCGCCATCATCGGCGAGGGTCCGGCGCCACGTGCTGGTCGCCTCCCACACCGAGACCGGCTCGCCGGGCGGAGCGGGGATCGACCGCCACGGGACCCTCAGCTCATCGACGAACCGGGATCTCGCGGTGAGGAGGGTGGCCTCGCCGTGCGCGTCGTTTGCGGTGAACAACACCCGTCGGACCGCCCGGCTCGCCACCATCTGGAACAGCCGTCGCTCGTCCTCCAGGCGAAGCCGGTTCCGTTCCGACCGGGTCAGCGTGCCCTCCAGCGCACCGAGGTCGAACATCGGCTCCGGGCGGGCCAGGCTGGGGAAGTCGCCCTCCACGGTGCCGGTGACCACCACCATGTCGAACTCGCGACCTGCCGTGGCGTGGGCCGTAAGGACGTGGACGGCGCCCCGGGGCTCGTCGCCGTCGGC
>JBOGVG010000177.1:0-3324 GCA_050692435.1 Actinomycetota bacterium | reverse complement strand
TCGACGTGGAGGGACGGCGCGTAACCGGGCGCGGCGTATCCGTGGACGTGGTGGAGGCTTCGGCCCGGGCCTACCTCGCCGCCATCAACCGGGCCCTCCAGATCAAGCCGGGGTCCACCAGCACCACGGAGCCGTGGTCGGGGTGAGCCGGTCGCACCGCATCGGGGTACTGCCGGGGGACGGGACGGGTCCCGAGGTGGTCCGGGAGGGCCTGAAGGTGGTGGAGGCGGTCCGGGCCGGGTTCGACGTGGTCCTCGTCCCGTTCGACCTGGGCGGCGAGCGGTACCTGCGAACCGGCGAGGTGCTCCCCGACGAGGACCTGGCGCGCCTGAAGGATCTCGACGCCATCTTCCTGGGGGCCATCGGCCATCCTGAGGTGCGGCCGGGAATCCTCGAGCGAGACCTGCTGCTCCGGATCCGCTTCGCGCTCGACCAGTACGTCAACCTCCGCCCGGTGATCCGGTACCCCGGCGTGAAGACACTGATCCCATCCCACACCGAGGACGACGTGAACTTCGTGGTGGTCCGGGAGAACAGCGAGGGCCTGTACGGTGGGGCCGGCGGGTTCCACCGCAAGGGCACGCCCCACGAGGTGGCCGTGCAGGAGTCCATCAACACGCGCCACGGCGTGGAGCGGATCGTCCGGTACGCGTTCACGCTCGCGGCGCGCCCGGCCCGGCGGGGCAAGGTCACACTCGTCCACAAGACCAATGTCCTCACGTACGCGGGAGACCTGTACCAGCGAGTGGTGGACGAGGTGGCCGAGGAGTACCCGGACGTCGAGACCGACTACGTGCACGTCGACGCGGCGTGCATCTTCTTCCTGGCCGAGCCGAGCCGGTTCGACGTGATCGTCACCGACAATATGTTCGGCGACATCATCACGGACCTCGGCGCCATGATCCAGGGCGGCATGGGCCTCGCCGCCGGGGGGAACATCAATCCGGACGGCGTGTCGATGTTCGAGCCCATCGGCGGCTCGGCCCCCCGGCACACCGGAAAGGGGACGATCAACCCCCTGGCGGCCATCGGGGCCATGCAGATGCTGCTGGAGAACCTGGGGGAGACCGAGGCGGCGGGGCGGGTCGGCGCCGGCATCCGGTTCGCCTGCTCGAAGGTGCACTCGATGCGGGCCGGGGAGATGGGCTACTCGACGTCGGAGGTCGGCGACCTAGTAGTGGAGGGGCTGGGGTGAGGACGAAGCGACGGGCGGGCAGGAGGCGAACGATCACGTGAGCGCCCCCGCGTCGCTCGCGGTCGAGCTGTACGACACCACGCTCCGCGACGGGGCCCAGCGGGCCGGCCTCTCGTACTCGATCGAGGACCGGCTGCGCATCCTGCACAAGTTGGACTCGGTGGGGTTCCCCTACGTCGAGGGCGGGTGGCCCGGGGCCAACCCCCGGGAGACCGAGTTCTTCCGCCTGGCCACGAAAGAGCGGCTTGGGCAGGCCACGCTCACGGCATTCGGCATGACCCGCAGGGCCGGGGAGCGGGCCGAGGACAGCGCCGTCCTCAGCGACCTCCTGGACGCCAGCACCGAGGTCGTGTGCCTGGTGGGCAAGTCCTGGGACCTCCACGTGACCGAGGCCCTCCGGACCACGCTCGAGGAGGGTGTGGCGATGGTGGGGGACTCCATCGCGTTCCTGGCCAGGGAGGGCCGCCGGGTGTTCTTCGACGCCGAGCACTTCTTCGACGGGCACCGGCGGAACCCAGAGTTCGCCCTGGCCGTCCTGGCCGCCGCCGAGGAGGCCGGGGCCGAGCGCCTAGTGCTGTGCGACACAAACGGTGGCACGCTCCCACACGACATCGCCCGGATCGTGGGGGAGGTGAAGGACCGGACCGAGGTCCCGCTCGGCGTCCATGTCCACAACGACACCGGCTGCGCCGTGGCCAACTCGCTCGTTGCCGTTGAGGCCGGCGTGTACCAGGTCCAGGGCACGATCAACGGCTACGGCGAGCGGACCGGCAACGCCGACCTCGTGCCGATCGCGGCCAACCTCGCGCTGAAGATGGCGGCCCGAGCCTTGCCGCCGGAATCCCTCGCCCGGCTGGCCGAGCTCTCCCACTACGTTGCCGAGGTGGCCAACGTTGCCCCCGACTCCCACCAGCCCTACGCCGGGCGGTACGCGTTCACCCACAAGGCCGGACTGCACACAAGCGGCGTGGCCCGGTTCACCGAGGCCTACGAGCACGTCCCGCCGGAGTCGGTGGGTAACCGCCGGGGGGTGGTGGCTTCCGACCTCGCCGGCGCGGCCTCGATCCGGATGAAGGCCGCCGAGTTCGGACTGGAGCTCTCCAAAGGAGCCATCCCGGAGCTTCTCGCGGAGCTGAAGGACCGGGAGGCCCGGGGCTACACGTTCGAGGTGGCCGACGCGTCCCTCGAGCTTCTGATGCGGCGGCACGACGGGTGGCGGCAGCCCTTCTTCGAGGTGGAGAGCTACCGGGTGCACGTGGAGCAGCGGGGCGGCGACGAGCCCCTGGCCGAGGCCACGGTCAAGGTGGTCACGAACGGCTCGCGCCACGTCGAGAGCGCCGAGGGCAACGGCCCCGTGGGGGCCCTGGACAACGCACTCCGCAAGGCCCTATCGAACGGGTACCCGGAGCTCGAGCACATCACGCTGGAGGACTACCGGGTCCGCGTCCTGGACGAGAACATCGGCACCGGGGCCACCGTCCGGGTCCTGATCGACACGTCGAACGGTCAGCGGGAGTGGACCACCGTGGGAGTTTCGAGCAACATCATCGAGGCTTCCTGGGAGGCCCTGACCGACGGCTACCTGTTCGGGCTGCTCCACCCCCGCGTGGACGAGGGGTAGGGCCCGTGCGGATCCGGGAGGCCGTCCCCTCGGACGCCTCGGACATCGCGTCGATTCACGTCAGATCGTGGCAGGCCGCGTACCGAGGGCAGCTTCCCGACGAGTTCCTGGACGGGCTCTCGGTCGAGGAGCGAGAAGCGATGTGGCGATCGGAGCTGTCGGGCCCGGGGCCCGGGCGCGGCTGCTTCGTGGCGGAGGACGCGGGCGGTTCTACGAGGTGGCGGGGTGGAAGCCGGACGGGGCCGTCACCACTGAGCGGATCGACTGCCTGAACTATCCGATCGTCCAGTACCGCGTTGGGCTCTGGTAGCGGCTACTTGTCCTTAGTCCTTGGGCTCATGCCGCTTGGGGTTCTCGCCCTTCCAGCCGCCCTCGGGCGGCTTGTTCCTCCACCCGTAGTGGTTGCCGTTGGAGCCGCCGCCGCCCCCGCCATCCCCGCCGCCGCCGGCGCCGCCATCCCCGCCGCCGGCGCCGCCATCCCCGTCGTCGCCGCCGCCATCCCCGTCGT
>JBOGVG010000176.1:0-5281 GCA_050692435.1 Actinomycetota bacterium | reverse complement strand
CGTGGCGTGGTCGTGTCGGTGGGCGCGTCACGCCCCGGGGCGATCGAGCTGGTGGTGGAGGTGGAGGGTACGCGGGCCCCGGCGCTGGCCTACCCGGACCTCACCGGATCGGTGGGCGTGGGGGACGTCGTGCTGCTCAACACGACGGCGGTGGCGCTGGGCCTGGGCACTGGAGGGTTCCACCTGGTGATCGCCGTGGAGGGCGCCCCGGCCACCGAGCTCGCCCACCACGGCCGGGTGATGAAGGCCCGGTACACGCCGCAGCAGGTGGCCGTTCGGTCGGTGGAGGAGACCCATCGCGACGTGTTGGAGGGCTCGCGCGGGCTCCGGGGAACCCCGGTCGTGGCCGCGCCGTTGCACTCGATGATCGGGCCGGTCGCCGCGGGGGCGAAGGCATCCGGGGTCGCGCGCGTCGCCTACGTCATGACGGATGGGGCGGCGCTTCCCGGCTCGTTCTCCCTGCTCGTGCCGAGGTTGCGCGACGCCGGACTGCTCGACGGCTCCATCACTTGCGGGCAGGCGTTCGGGGGGGAGCTCGAAGCCGTGACGATCTGGACCGGGCTCCTGGCGGCCGTGGAGGTGCTGGAGGCGGACGTGGTGGTCGTGGCCGACGGCCCCGGGAACCTGGGGACGGACACGGCGTGGGGAGTGAGCGCGCTCGGGAGCGGACATGCGCTGAACGCCGCCGAGACCCTCGGCGGCGTGCCCGTGGCGGCGCTCCGCGTGTCCTTCGCGGAGCAACGCGAGCGGCACCGGGTCGTGTCGCACCACTCGCTGACGATCCTGGAGAAGATCTGCACGGCCGGAACGAACGTCGCGGTACCCGTCCTCGATGACGCTCGCGAGCGTGACGCGGTGTGGGAGGCGCTCAGAGGTCGGAAGCTCGAGGAGCGGCATCAGCTGGTCGAGGTCGACGGCGGCCCGGCCCTCGCCAAGCTCGACGAGCTGGGCTTCGATGTGGAGTCGATGGGCCGGACCCGCAGGGACGACCCAACGTTCTTCCTGGCAGCCGGCGCGGCGGGCGTGCTCGCGGCTCGGATGGCAGCAGAGTCAAGCCGGTACCGAGGGGCCAATGGATGACCACTCGCATCGGAGCTAAGCGTATGACGGTCTACCTGAGATCGATTCGAGTGATCCTGTCCTCGTAGTTCGCGACCCAGATCGTCCCCGTGCCCATGTCAAACGCCGCGTGCACCGTGGAATCCTGTGCCACTGCATCGACGGCGACTGAATGGCCGATCTGGAGAGTCTGCGTGTCCAGGCGGGAGATGGCTGGCCCGTCGCCAACGAACCAGACGCCCCCCTCCTCGAAAGCGAACGGGTGGAACCGCTCCAAGTCGATCGGGTCACCCACGATCTCGTTCGTTCGCGGATCGATGCGGAGGGCCACCGGTCGATCGCCCGCCCCTGTGCCCACGGCCGGATCCACCGTCGAAAGCCACCCTTGGACCCACACGAGGCCACCCCCAGCCACCACCTCCAAACCAGCAAGACCTGGGATCCTCGTGACTACCTGGTTCGTCGCCGGGTCGATATGGATCAGCGAGGGCTCCTCCCGGATGGTGGACGTTGAGTCCACGACCCAGACCCCGCCCACACCGACCACTACGTCGCGGATGCGGCCTTTGATGGGGATCCGGGCGACGATCTCGTTGGTCACTGGGTCGATGCGGATCACTTCGCCGGACCTGCTGTCGATGTCCCGCGTCACCCACACCCCGCTCGCGTCGACCGCCACATCGAACGCCAGGCTACCCACGGGGACGGTTGCGACCACCTGGTTACTGCCGGGATCGATCCGAACGAGCACGTCCTCCCCGTCGATGAAGTCGATCGTCCAGACGGCGTTAGCTCCAACGGCCAGATGGCGTGCGGAGCTCACCGGGATGGTGGCCACGATCTCATTCGTCGCGGGATCGATCCGCAACAGCGAATTGGTTTCCGGCTGGCCTTCGCTGAAGTCGTTCACCGTGACCCAGACCCCTCCCGCGCCCACCGCCACATCGCGCGGGAAGGACCCGACGGGGATCGCGGCCGTGACGCGCGGGTTCACCGATACCGGAGCCGTTTCCGTGGGCTTCGGCGTCGCCACGGTTACACGAACCCGCTGCCAAGAGAGGTCCCAGCCCATCGCGACCTGGCCAAATGTGATGCGCCGCTCGTCCGTGCCGTCCGGGTGGATCGTGTACACGTCGTAGGTCCCGGTGTTGTCGACGTTCCCAGTGGCCTCGCTTGCAGTGAACGCGAGCAAGCTTCCATCCGGCGCCCAGACCGCAGGTCCGTCGTCCCGATCGCTCGGGGTGAGCCTCTGGACCCCGGTGCCATCGCCGTTCACGACCCACACGTCCCACTGCTCACCGTCGTGGGCAACAAAGGACAGCCGCGTGCCACCCGGAGACCATGCGGGCCGTGTGGCCGATGCCTCGGGCAGATCGGTCAGCTGTCGCTCACCCGACCCGTCGGCGTTAACCACGTAGATCTCCTCGTCGCCGTCCTGGTCGCTCGTAAACGCGAGCCGATTGCCGTCGGGGGACCAGGCCACGCCGGTCTCGTACCCCGGTGAGGTGACGAGCGGAGCGGCTTCTCCACCCCCGAGTCCCACCACGTAGACGTCCGCGGTCCCCGGATCGCGGTCGTGGAGCGGCCACCGCTCGAACGCGATCTGGGTCCCGTCGGGAGACCACTGCGGCCGGTGCTCACTAAGCGGGCTCTCCACGACCGCCCGGAGGCCGGTGCCGTCCGCGTTCACCACGAATACGTCGAAGTCGTTCCCTTCCTGGAAGGCAGTGAAGGCGAGTATCGACCCATTCGGGGACCAGGCGAACTCGCTCACCCCCATCGACCCCGTGACATTGGTCAGGCCAGAGCCGTCCGCATTCGTGACGAACAGCTCGTAGTCGCCCTTCGTCCAGACGCGGAAACCCAACTTGGATCCGTCCGGTGACCAGTGGACATCGAGCGCATCCTGCCCGTCTGGGTCGGTAAGCTGCCGCAGTCCGCTGCCGTCGGGTGAGACCACGTGGATCTGACCGGCACCCGAGAACGCGAGCAAGCCGTTCTCGACCGTCGAGGCCGGACGAGGGGTCCGTTCGGCAACCTCGAAGGCCCGAACCGCGAGCGCGATGGCGGCCGCGGCGATGGCAAGGGCAAGCGCGGCGACGAGCGCGCGGCGGGTACGGGGCTCCTCAGGTGGGCGCCGGGGCTCTCGTCCCCGGATGTCCGGCCAAAGGTCCGGCGGAGTGAGCTGGTCGAGGACCTGGAGACGCTCGGCCTTCCTAGCCATCCCGATCCTCCAGCAAGCGGCGGAGTCGGCGCCGAGCCTGGCTGACGTGCACCCGGACCGTTGCCTGGCCGATCCCCATGATCCGCGCGACCTCAGCAGTGGAGAGGTCCGCGTAGTCGTGCAGGACCACGGCCTCGCGCTGGTTCGGCGAGAGCCGCCTGAGGGCGCGGAGCAGGTCGATCAGTGGCTGGGGCGCCTCGTAGCCGGCGTCGTCGGCCGGGCGGACGGCGGCTCGCGCTCGAGCCTTCAGCTCTCCGGCCGCGATCCGAAAGGCGGTCCGCCACAGCCACGGAAGTGGCGCATGGACGGCCTCGCCTCGTGCGAGCACCTGCGCGAAGGCCTCGGCTACCGCGTCGTTTGCGATCTCCCTGTCCCCCAGTACGCCATCACCGCGCGCCACAGCCGGGCGCCCTCAGCCCGGTACAGGCGCTCCACCTCCTGCTCTCGCTGGGGCGTCGTCTCCACGCCCCTGGGCGCATCCCGCCCCACACGGATAAAGGAGGCGATGGGCGGAGAACCGCGTAGGGTCAATTCACCTCGGCACCTCACGATGAGCTGACCAGTCGGGAAGAGGACCGGTTCCGGTGCCCTTTCGACGCTGACCAGGATGGCGCCCCCGGTTCTGGTGGGACCACCTGGTCACCGTTTAGCGGCATTGTCGGCGCTTCGCGGAAGATTCTCCAGCGAGTGTGACGCGCTTCACTGCCATCCGAACAGGTGTTCGTTATCGTTCGCCAATGAGCACTCTTCGATCGGTCCTCGACCAGCTCGGTGCCGACGATTTGCGCTACGCGTCCGACGACGAGTTGGAGGCAGATTTCGCTGAGCTCGAACGGGCGGCCGGGGCGGTGGAAGGCGAGCTTGCTCGCCGGGCCGCCGAGATCGACCGGCGTGGATCCTTTCGGCGTGACGGGTACCTGTCGATCTCTTCATGGCTTGCGCATCGGTTCCGCATGGCCTTCTCCGCGGCGACGCAGCTGGTCCGGATGGCACGAGCCCTCGAGCACATGCCTCGGACACGTGAGGCTCTGTCACAAGGTGAGATCTCTCGTTCGGCTGCGGCGGTCTTGGTAGCGGCCCAAGAGGTCGACCCCGCTGAGTTCTTTCGTGTGGAGGAAGCGCTCGTGGACACGGCGGGGACGGTTCCGATGCGCGATCTCAAGCGCGCCGTGGCCCACTGGCGGCAAGCCATGGATCACCGCCGGGCGGAAGAGGATGCCGAGCAGGTGTTCCAGCTTCGGCGTCTCCACGTCTCCCCCACCTTCGAAGGCATGGTGCGGGTGGACGGCGACCTCGATCCCGAGACCGGCCAGGTCCTGATCACCGCGCTCCGAAGCGTGCTCGATGCCGAAGAGCGCCAGCCTGGGGCCGACCGCCGAACGTTCGCTCAACGAAGGGCCGATGCCCTGGGCGAGATCTGCCGTAAGTGGTTGGATTCGACGGACCGGCCGCAAGTGTCGGGTGAGCGGCCCCACGTCACCATCATGGTGGACTTGGAGGCGCTGGAAGGACGCGCCGGCTTCCGGTGCGAAATGGGCGATGCCGGCACCGTCACCGCCGAAACCGCCAGGCGATGGGCATGCGATGCCTCAATCGCCCGAGTCATCACCATGGGCAGGTCGGAGCCGCTCGAGGCGGGACGTCGCAGCCCAGTTGTGCCGGCTTCCCTGCGTCGGGCGGTGGTGGTCCGGGACGGCGGGTGCCGGTTCCCCGGGTGCGGCCGTCCACACGGGTGGTGTGATGCTCACCACGTCCAACACTGGGCCGACGGAGGACCGACCTCGCTCTCGAACCTGGTCCTTCTGTGCCGGCCGCATCACCGGCTGATCCATCAGCGGTTCAAGATGGAGATGTTCCAAGGCAGACCCGTGTTCCTTCGCCCGGATGGCTCACCTCTGGAGGGTCGGGCACCGCCTGCTACATGTGGGCGATGAGCTGCTCCACACGGTCGTCGACCGAACGGAACGGATCCTTGCACAGCACGGTGCGCTGGGCCTG
>JBOGVG010000175.1:0-4754 GCA_050692435.1 Actinomycetota bacterium | reverse complement strand
CCGCTCATCCGGGCGGCTGGTCCCATGCTCACCGGACCCGGCGGGTATCCGACCGCCGACCGTTGGGCTCCCCCGGGGACCGGCCAGGAGGTCCGAGGTGCCGACGACGCGACCAAGGCGGTGCTGGCCCTGGCCGACCGGGGGGCGGCGGCCATCAAGGTGGCGCTGAACGCGGAGGCGGGGCCGACCCCCGGCGACGCCGAGCTCGCGTCGATCGTCCAGACGGCCCACGAGCGGGGACTGCCGGTCACGGCCCACGTGCAGGGGAAGGGCCAGGCGGAGCGGGCGCTCGGCGCCGGCGTGGACGAGTTTGCCCACTGTCCGTGGACCGAGCGGCTGTCGAATCGCGTGATCGAGGCCGCGGCGAAGACCATGCGGATCGTCTCCACGCTCGACATCTGGAGCTACGGGAAGGTGACCCCGGAGCTCCGGACGGCCGCCGACAACCTGGCTCGGTTCCGAGCCGCGGGAGGTACCGTCGTGTACGGCACGGACCTCGGCAACGGCCCTATCCCTCCGGGCATCGACCTGCGGGAGGTCCTGCTTCTCCACGAGACGGTCGGTATGACGCCGGAGGAGATCCTGGAGGCGATGGTCGTCGGGCCCCTCCAACCCGGCGCCCCGGCGGACCTCATCGCCCTCGCCCGGAGCCCCCTCGATGAGCTCGAGGCGCTGGGACATCTGAAGCTCGTGGTCCGGGCGGGCCGGGTGGTCACCGGCCCTTGATCATCCGGGTGAGTGAGGGCCCTAGAGTAGGTGCGATGGCCTTGCCCGTGCGCCTACTCGTTGTTGCCCTCGTGTCCACGATGCTCCCGATGGCGTGCCGGCAATCCTCCGAGCGGGCGCCCGCATCGCCCGATTCCCCTCCGGTCCGACCGTCGCCATCAGTCATTGGGCCGTTCACCGGCATCTGGCCGTTCGACAGGCTCGAGGAGGCAGTCGCGTGGCAACTGGCCGTCGACAACGGCCGGCGCGAGTGGGCGCTCGATCCGGTCCGGGTGGCGGCGCGGTACGCGAGATCGGTCCTCCGGTGGGGGTTCCCAGAGGCGCGCCAAGCGGACCCCCACACGTTCGAGATCACGGACCCGGGTTCGGGTTCCATCGTCACGGTCCAAGTTGGCCAGCCGGTATCACAGGGCGAGGGCGGTGTCTGGGCGATCACCGGGGTTGACGAAGTGACCGGGAGCGATCTCCCCTCCGCGGTCGCAGAGACGCGGAACGCGCTCCTGGCCGCCGCTGCGGCCGGAGACCACGACGCACTCCGTCCGCTGATCGACACGGCCAGCTTCACCTATTCGTTCGGCGACGGCGGGGACCCCATCGCCTACTGGAAGGACATCGAGGCCAACTCGGACGAGCGGCCACTCGAGATCCTCGGGGCGATCCTCTCGATGCCGTTCACGCGGACGGAGGCGGGCTATGCCTGGCCTTTCGCGCTGGTCCGCGATCCCGCATCGCTCTCCCCCGACGAGCTGCGGATGCTCTCGACCGTGTACCCGAACATCGAAGGCGCCGTCGACTCCTGGATCGCGTACGGCGGCTACATCGGGTGGCGGACCGGAATCTCCCGCGACGGCTCCTGGCAGTTCTTCGTGGCGGGGGACTGATCCGCCTCACAGGAGCGCGGCGAGCTCGTCGAAACAGCGGTCGACGTCCGCCTCGGTGTTGAAGAAGTGGGGCGAGATCCGAAGGCCGTCGCCCCGGAAGTCGGTGCACACGTCTCGCTCCAGGAGCGCGTGGCAGATCTTGCCGGCCGCGGGCCCCACGCCGACATTCACCACGCCGCCCCGGGCGCTCCGATCTCGAGGGGTTCGGACCGGCAGCCCTGCCCGGTCCGCCCGGGCGATCACGTGGTCGGTCAACGTGCCCTGCCGCTCCCGGATCCGCTCCACGCCCACCTCTCCGATGATCTCCAGCCCGCCCAGGGCGATGGGATACACGGGGGCCGGCGGGGTCCCGTGCTCGAGGCGCCGCGCCTCCGGGTGGTACTCGAGATGCTGGTTGTCGAACGAGAACGGCTCCCGGGTGGCGAACCACCCGGTCACCGCGGGCTCCAGCACCGGCATCAGGTCGCGCCGCGCGTACAGGAACGCCAGGCCCGGCCCGCCGCACAGCCACTTCAGCACCCCGGCCGTGTAGAAGTCGCAGCCCAGGTCGTGCAGGTCGAGCGGCACGATCCCGACGCCGTGGTAGTCGTCGACGAACGACCAGGCTCCCGCCTGGCGGGCCATCCGGCACACCTCCCTCGCGTCGACCAGCGCGCTGGACCGGTACAACACTCGGTTCACCATCACGACCGCGGTGTCGTCGTCGATGGCCCGCTCGTACTCCTCCAAGGGGATGGTGAGACCGTCGGGCGACTCCAGGAACACCACCTCCGCGCCTCGGGGCCGCTGGGCGAGCCACACGTGGCCGTCGGTGGGGAAGTCGAGCTCGGACATGATCACCTTGCGGCGCCTCGTGAAGTCCACGCAGGAGGCGATGGTCGAAAGCGCGATCGAGACGTTCGTGGTGATGGCCAGCTCGCCGGGGTCGCACCTGGCCAGCGCGGCGAATCGCTGCTTGAGCGCTCGCATTGTGGGGAAGATGTCCTCGAACCACACGTTGTCCGGCGCGCCCTTGGCCGCCCACGCGTCGAGGTACCCGTCCACGTATCGGCGGGACCGCCGGGACACCGGCCCCAGCGACGCGCTGATCAGGTAGGCCTTTCGCTCGAGCACCGGGAACTCGTCCCGCCAGGAGGAGAGGTCCTCGCTCGGCACGCCTGTCAGGCCCTCTCCTCGCCCTCGGCCTTCTCTCCCTCGTGCTTCTCCAGGTAGTCGAGGTACAGGGGCCGCAGAGCATCCGCCAGGTCGCCGCGGTCCGCGTCGACGAGATCATTCAGCAGTGCCAGGGGCCGAAGGATGTCGGTCTCGCTCCGCTCCTCGTCCCCGATGGCCGCGCGAGCCTCGGGGATGGTCCTGAGCAGATCCCACAGGAACCCCACGTCCAAACGGCGCCAGGCCAGCCGGGTAGCCCGGTCGTGCAGCTCGGCGGAGGGGAGGCGCTCCAGCTCGGCGCGCTCGGTCACGTCCGCCAGCCTACCCCACGAGCCATCGGATCCAGCCCGCCGCGCCGGCCGCCAGGACCACCCACACCACGCTCACGCGGAACCGCCACAGCGCGATGAACCCGGCCACGGCCGCGGCGAGGGCGATGGGGTCCACGCTCCTCACGGCCGGGATCATGACGTCCTGTCCGAGGAACCGGGCGGTGCGAACCTCGTCGAACACGACGTTGACGGCGAACAGGACGGCGATGTTGAGGATCACCCCCACCACGCCGGCGGTGATCGTGGACAGGGCTGCCGACAGGCGGACGTTGCCGCGGAGGCGCTCCACGGAGGGCGCGCCCAGGAAGATCCACAGGAAGCTCGGGACGAACGTCGCCCACGCCGTCACCAGGCTTCCGGCGATGCCGGCCGTGACGGGGTCGAGGCCGCCGGGGGAGCGGTACGCCGCGACGAACCCCACGAACACGACGACCAGGATGAGCGGTCCGGGCGTGGTCTCGGCCAGGCTGAGACCGACCGCCATCTCGCCGGCGGTGAGCCAGCCGAACCTCATCACGGCCGCCTGGTTGACGTAGGCGAGCACGGCATACGCGCCGCCGAAGGTCACGAGCGCCATGAAGCCGAAGAACAGGGCCTCGTCGGCGAGGACGCTGCCGGGTCCGGCGGCCACCCTGATCAGGGCGAGCGGACCGAGCCACACGGCCAGGCCGATCCCCAGGACGCGTGCGGCCCGAGACCACGTCGGACGGACTCCCTCGGCTCCGGTCACGGCGAGGGCGTCGGGCTCCCGCCGTTGGGGGACGGGGAACGGCCGGCTCAGCCTGGTGCCCCCGATCAGGCCGATGGCTCCGGCGCCGATGACCACGAACGGGAACGGCACGGCGAACACGTACAGCGCCAGGAACGCCCCGGCGGCCACGGCGAGCATCAGACCGTTCTTCAGGGCCCGCCCGGCGATCCGCACGAGCGCTGCGGCCACGATGCCGACGACGCCCCAAGCCAGCCCTTCGAAGATGGCCGAGACCCACGACATGTCGCCGTGCGCCGCGTACAGCCACGACAGGACGACCATCAGGAGGAACGCCGGGAGGAGGAAGAAGACCCCGGCGGCGATCGCGCCGGACCCGCCGTTCAGGAGCCACCCGGCGTAGATCGCCAACTGGTGGGCCTCCGGTCCAGGTAGCAGCATCGCGAAGTTCAGCGCGTGTAGGAACTGCTCCTCGCTGATCCAGCGGCGCTTCTCGACCAGCTCCTGGTGCATGATCGCGATCTGGCCGGTCGGGCCGCCGAAGTTGATGAACCCGAGCTTCACCCAGAACCGCAACGCCTCGCGGAACGGGACCGCCTGCGACGCGGGGTGGGGAGCGGCGCTCATCCAGGGCACGATAGCGCGGGCGATTCTGGGGTGAATTGGCTTCGGAGGCCGCCCAGAGTCCTTGTCGGAGCCGCCACTACAATCTCCCTGTGGGCACCGATCGACTCGTCATCCACGGTGCCCGTGAGCACAACCTCAGGAACATCACGCTGGAGCTTCCCCGAGACCAGCTCATCGTGTTCACGGGCCTGTCCGGCTCCGGGAAGAGCTCCCTGGCCTTCGACACCATCTACGCCGAGGGCCAGCGGCGCTACGTCGAGTCGCTCTCGGCGTACGCCCGGCAGTTCCTGGGCCAGATGGAGAAGCCGGATGTGGACTTCATCGAGG
>JBOGVG010000174.1:0-2918 GCA_050692435.1 Actinomycetota bacterium | reverse complement strand
GCCCAGGGCTCGAGCGATCCCCTGAAGGATTCCAGATCGCGATCGACACCAGGGAGCGCTACCCCTACCGCTTCTCGGGCAAGGGTGTAAGAACCGAGCGCTTGACGCTTGCGGCCGGTGACTACGCGGTGGGATCGGGCGAGGGGTTTATCGCTGTGGTCGAGCGCAAGGTGATGGACAACTTCTGCGCCTCGCTTTCAGACGGCACCCTTGCCTTTCAGATGCAGCGCCTATCCGAGCTTCAAGCGGCCGCCGTCGTCGTCGAAGGGCGCTACTCGGCGCTCTTCAAGCTAGAGCATGTTCCCGGTGCCTGGCTCGCCGATGTGCTGGCACGCCTGCAGGTCAGGTATCCCGAGGTTCAGGTCGTCTTCGCTGACTCGCGCAAGTTCGCCGAGGAGTGGACCTACCGATTCCTCGCCGCAGCCCTCGCAGACAACCGATGCGGGAGTGGAATGATTGGCCGACAGGTAAGGACCACCTGGGCCGAATCGTCGCAGGCAGGAAGGCGAATCGGGGTTTTCGTGCCCCACAGCTGATCGCCGAGCACACCGGCCAACCGTTGGACAAGGTCGCCAAGGACACCGACCGAGGCTTCATCCTCACGGCCGAGGGGGCCGTGGAGTACGGGGTCGTGGACGAGGTCATCACCAGCCGGAAGATCACCCCAGAGCTTGCAGCGGCGGGCCGAAGTCAGCGGCGCTTTCCCGCGATGAACCACGTGGGCTCGTCAGCCATGCGGCTGCCACGTCGACCCGCTCGGTCGTCTTCAAGCGCATGCCTCGTTCAGATCAAGACCATGCTGCTTCGGCGCGAAAGGAACAGTGTCGAAGGGTGTTGGCCGTGGCAGGGGCCGCGGAAAGCGACGATCCAGTTGACCAGACAGGCGAGGATGAACTAGAGCCCGGCGAGGACCCGGGATTGATGCGACTCGTCTAGCGCCTCGTCGATCCTCGCCTCGGTCTTCTCGTCGGTGTCGCCGGTGGCGCACGTGAGCTCCGAGATGAGGATCCGGCGGGCCTTGATCACCATCCGCGTCTCTCCCGCCGACAGCCCCTTTGCTCGCTTCCTGATCGAGAGGTCCCTGATGACCTCGGCCAGCTGATATATGTCGCCGGAGCGAAGCTTCTCGATGTTGTTCCTGAAGCGCCGGTTCCAGTTGGCGTCCATCGTGGACTCATCCTGTTCCAGGACGTTCAGGACCTCTTTGACCTCGTTCTTGCTGATGACGCGGCGAATGCCGACCGCCTCCGTGCTTTCGACGGGCACCATGAGGGTGAGATCGCCGTACGCGACCCGCAGCACGAGGTACTTCCTTCGCTCGCCGAGGAATTCTCTGACGCGGAGCTCTTCGATGACTGCCGCGCCGTGTTCGGGATGAACTACCGTATCGCCCTTACGGAACACAGAAACCCCTCACGGCCGGAGGTTGGACGGTCCCACTGCAACCAAAGATAGCACCGGGGGCCGCTGGGTAACGGGCTCCTCATACGTGCAATCCCAGCATCCACATCCGAGGATAGGGACTTCCGTAAGGACCTGATCCGCTGTCGTACCCCAGCGAGCCCGTCCCAAGTGCTGCGCAGCTTGCGCGCGCGCGATGTCCCCGCCGTGCCGGGTAGGCTGGATGCCCAGGCCATCTACGGGGAGGGCCAGTGAGCACGCTGAAGCAGGGCGATCCCGCCCCGGCGTTCGAGCTGCCGGACCAGCACGGCGACGTGGTCAGGCTCTCGGATCTTCGGGGCCGCAAGGTCCTTCTGTACTTCTACCCGAAGGCGGACACCACCGGATGCACTGTTCAGTCGTGCAGCGTGCGAGACGCGCGAGGTGAGCTCCAGGCGCTCGGCGTCGAGGCCCTTGGCATCAGCCCCGACCGCCCTTCGGCTCAGGCAGCCTTCGATGCCAAGTACGGGCTGGGGTTCTCGCTCCTCTCGGACCCCGACCACGCCGTGGCCGAGGCCTACGGCGCGTGGGGGGAGAAAGCGATCGAGTCGGGCCAGCTGCACGCGGGGATTATCCGGTCCTCGTTCCTGATCGACGAGGACGGGAGGATCCTCGAGGCGTGGCACCCGGTGACCCCGGAGGACACGGTCCCGGAGGCGCTCGCAGCGCTGCGCGCTCACGCTCGATAAGCTGCCTCCCGTCGCCGCAATCAGCGCAGCAGCCGACGATACCGGCCAGGACGACGAAGAGTGAGTCCAGGTTCTTGAACACGAGCGGGCACCGCTCCCGGCGCACCCCGTAGACTTTGGCGGGGCGCTCGCAAGGAGGGTTTTGGCAAGCCGCAGGGAGGCGTGGGCGTTGGAGCGGGCGGCGAATCCGACGGTCTTGCGCCTGCATACGACCGCCGAGCTCACGGGAAAGACCATCGAGACATGTCCGCCGGCATTCACCTTCCGGCCGCTCTGCCAGCTGCCGGAGATGCCGGGCGTGCGGTCCGTTGACCTGCACTGCTACCTTGCGCGGCTGAACCTGACCCCCGACGCGGATCCGGACCTCGTCGAGGAGGCGGCGGGTCGCGCGCTCAGAGACTCATGGGGTCCGCCGGTCGCACTCCCGCCGCAGGAAGCCCCCCGCAGCTTCCGGTGGAGCACGGTGGTGGGCGGCGAGCCGCGGAGAGCCTGGAGATGGCTGGCGGCCAGCCCGTGCTTGAGCCCTCTTCCTGGTGCGCGGTGTGGCCGAGGCCATCGTGGACGAGGGAGGTGCGGGTGCGGCTGGGGCAGCTGTTCGAGTGGGAGGGGCTCGAGTGGCCAGTGCGGGACGTGCTGGCGCCGTTCAACCCCCGTCCGTAGTGGTGACCTGCCGTCGTCCCGGCCGTCAAGACTTGTCCAGCCCTCCCGACGCTTGTCGGAAACTTGTCCGGCACCGGGCGCGGCGAACACCGGGCGGACACCGAAAGACTTGTGTGGTGACGGCGGTCT
>JBOGVG010000173.1:0-1644 GCA_050692435.1 Actinomycetota bacterium | reverse complement strand
ACGTCCTGTTCGAGGACTTCACCCACGTGAAGTTCTATCGCCGCTCCTTGTACGACGGCGTCATCCTCGAGGGAGCGCGCTTCGACGGCTTCAGCCACGTCGACGACTGGGTGCCGCAGCGGCTGGTTACCGCCACCGGCCCGAACCCGCTCCCGCGGTGACCGGAGCTGCGCCGCTCGTCGCGGAGCTCATGAATCTCGGCGCGCGCTGGTGACCGGGGTGTCCGGTGGCGTCGGCGCCGGGATCGCCCGGCGCCTCGGGGAGGCCGGCGCGCCGCGGTCGTCGTCCACTGCCGATCCGACGCGGATGGTGCCGCGGCCGTGGTCGATGCGATGGGCGCGGCCGGAAGCCGTGCGATCGCGGCAAGTGCGGAGCTCCTCAATCGGCCAGCGCTCCTAAGCGAGCCGACCAGCTTCCAGCGCTACGGCATCGGCAGCCCGATGCTCAACGACTGCTGCCCGGCTACAGGACCGCCCGCTGCGCCAGCGTGCGTGAATGTTCCTAGAGCAATGGGGGCGGAAGGTCAGGCGGGCTGAGGAGCTGATCCTAGCGCTGGCCCCCGGGGCTCCGGGTCCACACAGGGTACCCACGGCCCTTCCATGATCACGGCCTCGTCGTCGCCTGGCCAGGGCGGCAGGGCCGTGCAGGTGAAGACAAGGGGCACATTCCCGGTGCAGCGATACTGGAAGGCAGTGCCGAGCGGGATATCGATGCACACGCCGGGGATGAGCCGGGTGATGCTCTCACGGCCGTCCGGCGCCCTGCGCCAGATCTCTCCCTCGCCCGAGAGGACATACCAATACTCGTCGATGGTCCGGAAGCGGCAGGCGCGGCCCACCATCCCCGGCGGCACGGTCGAGTGGATCATGTTGCCGTGCGGCCCATCCATCAGGAAACGGATACGAGCTCCCAGGGGCGAGCGGCCGCGCTCCGCGGTTTCGACGGTGGTGGTCTTCACGTAGTAACTCCCGTCACGGGACAAAGTTAGGCTAGCCGGTCTTCGACTGCCACGTGTCACCGCAGGCTCGGTGTTTCTGCTCCGCGCGGTCGAAAGCAAACCCTGTGGTGCGCAAGTGTTCTGTACCTGGGGCCGGACAGATGTGCCCTCGCGCGCCGGGGCGCGTGAGGCCTCCGTCTGGGACGGATCAAAGCTGGGAGCGTCGCGTCTAGCGACGGTCTTCGTGCCTGCGCCACCCAGCCCTCTTGATCCGCCGTTTTCGCTCCACGTAGACGTGGTCGGGATCGCTCACATGACCTCGATGATCCTCCCGCGACTCTCGTCAGTCCCTCCCCCAGAGCCTCGGAGCACCGCCCTGACAGAGCAGCCGATCGAGGATGTCGCCGCTGCGGCGCGTTGCGTTCGAATCCTCGCGAGGGGGCGAGGAGAAGACGTGGAGTCTGCCTACCAAACTCTCTCGCCGCCCACTGAACCGAGCACTGCAAGGCCTGGCCCGGGGCTTCGGGTCGGCCTCCGGACCACCGAGTCACTCGTTGAGGCCCACGTCGCCGATGAGGCTCTGGAGCCGCGCGACACGGTCTTGCCAGGAGTTCGAATACCGTCCCCCTGGGTCTACGAGGAATGACGCAGGTCAGAACGAATGTCGGGTGCGGAGGAACCGAGACGGTTCGCACTCCTCCCGCATT
>JBOGVG010000172.1:0-2866 GCA_050692435.1 Actinomycetota bacterium | reverse complement strand
GAAGCCGGTCCGCGGACCTCCCGTTCGGCTCGCAGTCGCTCCACCTCGGTCTCGAGGGCCGCAACCCGACCGGCCAGGATGGCCACCAACTCGCCGACGTCGCCGAGCAGGCGATCGTACCGGCGCCGCATCGGTCGCAGGAAGTAGAAGATGCCCGCCTTCAGCCGCCGCCGCCATCGGTACGGTGAGCCGATCTGCGGCTCGTTCCGAGGGATGGCAGATCGCTCGTCGGCCCGCATCTCGGCCACGAGGTCCTGGAGGACCACCCGGAGCTCCTGCGCGTCCATCGTGGCCCGCGAGGTGGTCTCCTCGGCCCAGTAGAGCTCGCGCTCCAAGGCCACTCGCGAGGACTCGGCGTGCGACGGATCCGGTCGCTCGGCCATGATGCGGGAGCGTACCAGTGCCTCGACCCCAGTCAGGACGTCTCGGCCCAGATCGGTCCCTGGCAATCCGTGCGGAGGGGCAGCGGGTCGGGAGCCCTCGGTTCACGGTCGAAATCGAAGTCGTAGCTGAGGTTGCGAGCGCGGCGATCGCGATGGGTCAGCCGCGACAGGCCCCAGTTGTCCTCGATGAATCGAAGCACGCTCGAGAACTCGCCGAGCCGGTGATCGATGTGACCGCTCTTCGCATACGGCGAGATGACCAGGAGCGGAACCCGGAACCCGAACCCGAACCGGTCCACCTGTGGCGGGGGGACGTGATCGTAGAACCCGCCGTAGTCATCCCACGTCAGGAAGATCGCCGTGTCCTCCCACAGGTCCGATCGCATGATCGCGTTGATCACCTTCGTGCTCCAGTTCTCCCCATGGCAGAAGTTGTATTCGGGGTGCTCCGAGAGCTCGAAGCGAGGCGTGATCCACGTGATCGGTGGCAGCGCGTCCTGCCGGATGTCTTGGATCACTCGGTCCACCGAGAACATGTGCCGCTCCCATCGCCGGGGGTGCTCCCGGTACCGTCGGATCGCCGAGTAGGCCGACCAGATGTACCCCTTCTGAACCTCGGTGGCCGCGTAGTACGCCCACGGGATGTCGGCCGCGTCCAGGAGGTCCCCCTCGGTTTTGAAGTCGAAGCACGGGCGGATGAATCGAACATCACCCTCTGAGTCGACGACCTCGACCTTCTGCTGCTGGGGCGCGTCGCATCCGAAGGTGTTCGAGGAGAACCCCGTTCGCCTCGGGTTGTCGACGGCGCCGCCGGACTGCGCCGCGATCGAGTACAGGTGGTTCGGGAACGAGGGCCCCTGGGCCGACGCGAAGAAGTTGTCGGCCAGGACGAACTGTTTCGCCCAGTGCCAGTAGTTCGGGAGCTGGGTCCGGTTCAGTCGCGTGAACGCCCATTTCGTGGTCAGGCCGCCCTGATCGAACCCGTCCATCTGGCCATAGTTCCACGCCTGCAGCCCGCAGACGTAGCAGTGAGGAAGGTCACCCGGTAGCCGTCCGTCGGTCCCCCGGACGAGCGGTCGGATCGTGCCGTCGTCGTTGGCGCTTGCGGCGCCGTCGACGCCGGGAAACGTGCCGAAGAGGTTGTCGAACGTGCGGTTCTCCTTGATCAGGAACACGACGTGCTTGATGGGCCATCGCGTGGGGAACGAGGCCGCCGGCGGCCACGCGGGATGGAGGGCTGGAGAGGCGACGGCGAGCCGATCGGGCAACGTCGGAGTGGCGGAGGGTGCCTCTTCCTGCGTTCGAGGCGAGCATGCGACCGTCGAGATGGCCAGGACGGTGGCCGCCGCGAACGTACCGAGACGCGAGGGTGGGGACATGACCGGCGAGTCTACCGCGGCTCACACCGCGCCGGTGATGCAGATGGTTGCAGCCTAGACTGACCCGGAGCACCATGCGCATCCTGTTCCTGACTTCGGAGGTGCCGTACCCCGCGCGGAGCGGCGGCACCATCAAGACGATCAACGTGCTCGAACACATACAACGCGATCACGAGGTCCACCTGGTGTGCTTCCGTGGAGAGCCGCTCAGTCCGGAGCAGGAGGCCTGGACGGCAGAGATCGGACCGGTTCTCACGGTCGGGCTCCGCCGCGGCCGGTCCGCCTGGAACCTGCTTCGAAGCTACGGCGCCGGGGTCCCGATGAGCGTGTTTCGGAACCGGAGCCGGCGCATGTCCCGACTCACATTCGAACGGCTCGCCTCGGGGGGATTCGACGCGGCATTCGCCGACGGCTGGTTGATGGCGCAGTACGTGCCGGCATCCTTCCGGGGTCTGAAGGTGCTCCACGAACACAACGCGGAGCACGTGATGTGGCGTCGCCAAGCCGATCTGGAAACGAGCTTCGCGCGGAAGGCCCTCGTCCGCCTGGAACACACGCGCGTTCGCGCGTACGAGTCGGCGATCGTCCAGCGCTTCGACGTGGTCTTCGCCGTCTCCGACGAGGATCGCCGCGCCCTCGACGGCTTGGGAACACGGCTCGGATCGGTGCACCTGCTGCCCAACGTCCCGCAGACGGACCTGCTGGACCGACCCCCGCTCCACCCGTCCCACGAGCCCACGCTCCTGTTCCTGGGAACGCTGGGGTGGCCGCCCAACGCCGAGGGCCTCCGGCGATTCCTTCGGTCGGGATTCCCCGCCCTTCGGGCCCGGCGGCCGGACGTCCGGCTCGTCCTGGCCGGCACCGGGGCTCCGAGCTGGCTCGTCCGGCTTGCTTCAGCCACCCCGGGCGTTGAGCACACCGGGTCGGTTCCCGACCCGGAGCCCCTGTATCGGCGAGCCCGGGCGTTCGTGGAGGTAGGGCTGGGAGGAAGCGGCACCCGGATCAAGGTGCTGAACGCCATGGCCCGCGGCCTCCCAGTGGTCAGCCTGCCCTGGGGTGTCGAGGGATTGAACGGAGTGTCGGGCGAGCACGCGCTCGTGGGCC
>JBOGVG010000171.1:0-3007 GCA_050692435.1 Actinomycetota bacterium | reverse complement strand
GACCACACGGTCCCGCCGGCGATCACCAGATCGACGCTCAAGCAGTATCGGAAGTCACCCGCGGTGACGGACTACAAGGAGTTCCACGACCGAGGCCACTCGCTCGCTCTCGACAGCCGCTGGCACGAGGTCGCCGACTACGTGCTGGGGTGGCTCAAGAGGCATTCCCTCTGACGATGACATCGCTCTACTTGTTGATCAATCCCGCCACAACGTTGATCATCACAGCGAGGACACCTGTGCCGAACACGAACGACAAGAGTGCGTGACGCAGAGCCGTCATTCGAATGAGCTTGTTGGTGAGAGCCGTGTCTGACACCTGATAGGTCATCCCGATGGTGAAAGCGAAGTACGCGAAGTCTCTGTAGTCAGGTGGTCGGTCATCGTTGAAGTCGATCCCACCTCCCAGGACGTAATAGAGATTCGCATAGCGCAACATGAAGACCGTATGGACGACAGCCCAGGAGAGGACAACGCTCAGCGAAGCAACGGCCGTCATGAGAGCCTTGGCGGCGCCCTCCTCCCCGGCAGCCTGGAGGAGTGCCAGGCCCACACCGATCAGGCTCGCCGCGCTGGCCGCAAGCAGGGTGAGGTCCGCGGCGAGTCTGGAGTCATCCTCGATCGTCGCCACCTTGGCCGTCGCCGCACCGTCCATGCGCGCAACGCTCAGCCAGACCCAAGCGATGAACACGATCGCCGTTACGTTCCAACCGGTGAGCGTGGCGACCTGCCAAGGCGTCAGGAGGATCGCGATGGCGAAGGCCAGAACCCCTGCGGCGAGCGACAACAGCACCCGCGTGATCCCGGAGACGAGCGAGCCCTCGATGCGGCCCTCATCGGGACTCGCGGCCTTGCCCGCCATGGATGACCACCATTCGCCTACCCCGGAGGTGGGACGCCCTCGGCTACCTCGACCGCCGCATCAAGGGCGAAAGCCCGGCAGGCGAAGGCCGGGCTGAGCGAACTCACGGGACCCGGTCGCCGGCCGGGCTGTCCGGGAGCCAGTCGGCGGCTACGCTCCGCCCTTCTTGTGCCAGATGTGGGTCGTCCAGTCCAGGCCGGCAGTTCCGGCTTCCTCGTTGAACTGGTCGCCGTACTTATCGGATGCGGCGTGCATCTGATCGTGGTCGTCCCACTCCGACATGGTCGATACGAGCCCCGGGTCGTTCTCGTCCTCGTAGACGCCGCCGTTTCGAGAGCCCATCTCCTCCATCATCGGCTCGAACTTGTTCGAGGTGGCCACGAACCGGTCGACATCGGGCACCTTCACGATGAATTGCACGACGACCGACATCTTCTCCTCCTTTCGCCGGGGCCTGCACACTGGCACGACTCCCGGCTTGGCGCAAGCGGCGGGTCTGGTGGGGCCCGGCGGCTCGATCGCTTGTCGTTGGTCGGCGCGTCAGCGGGTGACCTCGAGCAGCCTTGTCGGACCCGGGTGCTAGGCTCCCGAGCAGGATGTCCGCCGCGATCTGGACCGCGATCGGCCTGCTTGCCGCCACGTCGCTCGGAACGCTCTTCTACCTGGGCACACGGATCGACGCCTTGGCCGCCCGGATGGACGCGGGCTTCGCTCGAGTCGACGCCAAGTTCGATCGGGTCGATGCCCGATTCGACGCGGTAGACGCCCGGTTCGATGCTGTGGACGCACGCCTGGACGCCCTGAACGCTCGGATCGACACACACCTGGATCGCCACGCCAGCTGAATCTCGCATGAGCCTGAGCGGCGCTACGTGTCTTCGTCCCCGGTCGGCGTGGCGCCCGCGTAGATCTCAGCCCCGAGCTGCTGCATCAGTCCGAGGTCGTCCCGGTGATTCCATAGCTCGACGACCTTCCCGTCTCTGAACCGGAAGATGTTCACGCCGGAGACCTGGCGGGCTTGCCGGTCGAGGGCCGGCCGCCCCAGGACCCGGTGTTCGTCCCTTCCGTCGTCCACCGCGCCGCCACCAGGTCGCCCTCGCCCAGGATGAGGTCGAGCTCCATCCGAGGGTCGAGGAAGGCCGCTCGGAAGTCGGCCGCGATCTTCGCTTGCCCCGCGGGGCCCGGACCCCCACCGTTTCCCCCTCGCGCGTCTCCCGGCCCATCCTGCCGGCAGGATAGGCTTGCCGGTCGTGGCGGGTTCGACCCTCGAGCGCGTCCCGGTCATCTTCCTTCCCGGGATCCTGATGCCGGTTGCGCTTCGGTACGAGCGGCTGCTCGAGGCGCTGGGCGGAGACGTCAATGCCGTCACGAAGGACCTGGAGGTGTATCTGGGTCCTTTGGTGCCGCCGCCCGAGTACTCGCTCGAGATAGAGCTCGAGGGCATCGCTCGCGCAGCCGACGAGCACGGGTTCGCCCGGTTCCACCTATACGGCCATTCGGGCGGCGGCGCCTGCGCGCTCGCGTTCACCGCGGCCCACGCCGACCGTGTCCTCACGCTCGCGCTCGACGAGCCGGCCACCGACTTCAGCCCCGAAGACCTCCAGGAGATCCGCGACGTCTTCCTCCCCATGCTGGAGCTCCCACCCGAGGAGCTCGGGCGCGAGTTCGTTCGGACCATGTTCCGGACCGGCGTGGAGCCGCCCCCTCGGCCCGAGGGTCCGCCCCCGCCCTGGATGGCCGACCGGCCGGCCGGCGTGGCCGCCTTCGTGCGCGCGTTGAACGAGGCCGACGTCCCCATGGAGCGTCTCCGGACGTTCGACCGGCCCGTCTATTTCAGCTACGGGAGCCTGAGCAACGAGACCTGGGAGCGGAAGGCGAAGCGGCTCGCCGACGTGTTCCCGAACATCACGATCGAGCTGTACGAGGGCCTGAGCCACATGAACACCTCGCATGTCGCAGAACCCGAGCGCGTTGCGGCCGCGCTCCGGCGACTGTGGGGGTGTCCCAGGTGAACCAACGGAGGTTCTGACCGAGCGTCGGCTACGCGACGGCGCGAGCGGTGACGGGCCGGATGTAGACGGCCATGTGCCAGACGACGCGGCGACGCTCGCTCCGGATGGGGCGGAAGCCCGCGGCCTGGACCCG
>JBOGVG010000170.1:0-26766 GCA_050692435.1 Actinomycetota bacterium | reverse complement strand
CGAGCGCGAGGCCGAAGGCGATGTAGGGACCGGCATTCGGGGCGTCCTCCCGGTCGGAGGCCACTGCGACGAGTCCCGCCAACACCGACCAGTAGGAGGGCACGAGCAGCAGCGTGGCGAGCGTGATGGCCCGCCACTTCCGGCGTGGCGAGAGCGGCTCGGCTCCTGCCGGCGCGGACCGTCGTGCCCGGAACACCGGCGCCTCAGCCCTTGACCGCGCCCGCAGTGAGCCCCCGCACGAAGTACCGCTGGAGGGAGAAGAACACGACGAGCGGAAGAGACATCGAGATGAACGCCGCTGCCGTGAGCACCTGCCAATCCTCGCCCCGCCCCCCAAGCAGATTTCTCAGTGCGATCGTGAGCACCTGGTTCTGCCGGGACCCACCCAGGAACACGTACGCGACGAGGAGATCGTTCCAGACCCACAAGAACTGGAAGATCGCGAAGGCCGCGAGCGCGGGGACCGAGAGCGGGATGATGAGCCGCCAGAAGATCGTGAAGTGATCGGCGCCGTCGATCTTGGCCGACTCGATGATCGACGACGGCAATGAGCCGATGTAGTTGCGCAGCAGGTACGTCGCCAGGGGCAGCCCGAACCCTGTGTGGGCGAGCCAGACACCCAGGAACGTGCCGTTGAGCTCCAAGTCGGGGAAGACCCGCATCCCGAACAACGTGGCTCCATCCGCGTACAGGCGCAGGATCGGGATCAGGGCCATCTGCAGCGGCACGACGAGCAGCCCGACGACCGCGACGAACATCACGTACCGGCCCTTGAAGTCCATCCAGGAGAAGGCATAGGCGGCGAACGCGGCGATCGTGATCGGAATCACGGTGGAGGGGATGGCCACCGCCAGGCTGTTCATGAACGCGTTCCCGAACCCGGCCGCGTCCAGCGCCGCGCTGTAGTTCTCCAGGGTCCACTCGGCGGCGCGGAACGGGTGCGCGAGCGCCGTCCACCAGCCCGAGCTCACGACGAGGTCCTCCGGACGGAAGGACGTGATCAGGACGCCGACGGTCGGGACAAGCCAGAGCACGACGATCGCAGTGACGACGATTCGGATGATCCAACCCCCACGACGAACTTCGCCGGGCGCGCGTGCCTCGGCGGTGGCCGGGACGGGGATCGCGGGGGCGCTCACCGGATCATCTCCTGCTCGCGGAATTGGCGGATGTTCCAGATCATCACGGGAACGATCGCGGCGAACAGGACCACCGCGATCGCCGCTCCCCGTCCGTAGTGCAGGCCGACGAAGAACCAGTCGATCATACGCTCGGCGATCACGACCGTGCCGTCGGACTCGGCGTTTCCCATGATGAAGACGATGTCGAACACCTTCAGCGCGTTGATCACCATGTACGTCGTCACCACGACGACCGTCGGGAGGATGCCGGGAACGATGATCTTGCGAAACACCTGCATCTCCGACGCACCGTCGATGCGGGCCGCCTCGATGATCTCGTCCGGGATTGCCTTGATGGCGGCCGACAGGACCACCATCGCGAACCCCGTCTGCATCCAGATCATGATCACCATCAACAGGAAGTTGTTCCACGGCTGCTGCTGGAGCCAGGCGATCGGGTTCTGACCCAATCCGATCATGATCCCGTTGAGAAGCCCGATGTTGCTGCCGAACCCCGGCGGCCGGAAGCTGTAGATCAGCCGCCAGGTGATCGACGCCCCGGCGAACGAGATGGCCATGGGCAGGAAGATCATCGACTTCGCGACGGCCTCGCCGCGCCGGAGCCGGTCAGCGAGGGTGGCGAAGGCGAGCCCGATCGTCACGCTGAACAACGGAACGAGGATGATCCAACCGGCCGTGTTGCGGATCGACCGCAGCATGTCTTCGTCCGTGAAGACGAACTTGAAGTTCTCCAGGCCGATGTAGCTCTGGGACCGAGCGTCCTTGAAGCTGATCAGGATCGTGTTGATGACCGGGTAGATCAGGAACACGCTCAGGATGACGAGGGCCGGCCCGACGAAGACGTAAGGGCGTACGCCCTCCCGGAACCGCTCGGGAAGGTACTCCACGACCCGGTTCATCCCCCAGTAGAGGAAAAAGACCCCGCCGACGCCGACGACGAGAGCCACGACGACGACCAACGCCCGGTTGGCGTTCTCATCCCGCAGGTAGTCGAACGTGGCCCACAGAAGCGCGAACGCCACGACGGGGATGGCCAGCGCGCTGAGCAGGCGCAGCAGGAAGACTCCCACAGCCCGCCCGGCGGCGGACGGGGGTTCCGCGAGCACCCCCGGGCCCGACTGCGCGGGGTTGGTGGAATTCGTCAAGCCGCGTCATCCTCCCTCGACGTGGAATCCCGCGCAAACCGAGGGAGCGGCCGCGACGCGGCCGCTCCCTCGTCCGTCATCGGCTCGGATCTCCGCTGTTACTCCGCCGGCCAGCTGGCCTCGATCTCGTCGAGGATCCCTTTGATCGAGCCCGGACCGTTCCGCATGTAGTCCACCATGCCGGTCCAGAAGCTGCCGGTCCCGACCGCTGCCGGCATCAGGTCGGAGGCGTCGAAACCGCCCGTCCCGTTCGCCAGGGCGTCGGTCAGCACGTCCGCGGAGTCGGCCAGGATCTGGTTGACGTAGCAGTCCGGCCCGACGTTGATGTTGGGCGAGATCCGGGACGAGGCCGGCTCGCCGCCGAACGCGCACTGCACCTCCTCGCCCATGAACCGCTCGAGGAAGTCCTTGACCTCGGGGCGGTTCCCCCCGGTGCCCACGACCGCGAGCTCTCCGGCGAACAGGGTTCCCTCCTGGTCGATCGGCGGAAGCGGGAACCAGTCGTACTCCACGCCGGCCTCGACGCCCTCGGGGAAGAAGGCCGGAATGAAGCTCGCTTGGCGGTGCAGCCAGCAGCCCGGCGGATCGTCGAACAGCGGGAGCGGGGCTTCGCCGAACGCGAGCGCCGGTATGTTCTCGGCGCCGCCGAGGACGTAGCCCTCGTGGAACATGACATCGCCGAAGATCTGCGCCGCGTTCAGGACGGCCGGGTCGTTGAACGGGATCTCATGCGTGTACCACTGCGTGTACGCATCCAGTCCGGCGGTGCGGAGCATGATGTCCTCGATCCAGTCGGTGGCCGGCCATCCGGTCGCGCTCTCGCTCTCGATGCCGACGCACCAGGGCGTCCCGCCGTCCGCCACGATCTGGTCGGACAACGCGAGCATCTCGTCCCACGTTGTCGGGACCTGGTAGCCGGCGGCGTCGAAGTCGTCCTTCGGGTACCAGACCATGCTCTTCAGGTTGATGTTCGTCGGGATACCGTAGTGCTGGCCATCGACCTCCCCGAGCGAGACGAAGTACTCGCCGAACAGCGCCTCGAGCTCCGCGATGTCGAAGCCCATGTCCTCGAGGGAGGCGAGGTTGCCCGACTGGGCCAACTGAGCCACGGTCCCCGGCTGCGGCAGCAGGTAGACATCCAGGGTCCCGGCCTCGGCGCGGATCTGGAACTGCTGCTCGGCCTCGCCGGAAGCCTCGATCTCGGCCACGTAGTCGGTCTGCGAGTTGATCAGGTCGTCGATGATCGCGTTGTAGGCCTCGGCCTCGCCCGGGTCGCCCGAGGACAGGACGTTCACATTGCCGGTGTTCGCAGCACCGCCGTCGCCATCCCCGTCGTCACCGGCACACGCTACCGCGACCAACAACAGGACCGCGGGCAGCACGATCAGCCTGAATCGCCGCATATCCGCTCCCCCTCCTTATCCCCTCTGGCCGGATATTCCCCCACAAGCCTTTATACGGTCAACCCGGCCCGGCGGCCTGAGGAGGTCCGGGTCACCCGAGGAGCGACCCACGACGGATGACGTCTCCGTACCACCGCGCGCTCTCCTTGGGGGTCCGCGTCTGGGTGGCGAAGTCCACGTGGACCAAGCCGAACCGCTTCGAGTAGCCCTCGGCCCACTCGAAGTTGTCGAGCAGGGACCAGGCGAAGAACCCCGCCAACGGGACGCCAGCCTGGAGCGCGGCTCGAGCGGCCACGAGATGCTCGCGCAGGAACGAGATCCGCTCCGCATCGTCCACCACCCCGTCGGGGTTCACCTCGTCGTCGAAGGCCGCACCGTTCTCGGTGACGATGATGCGCTCCGGCCCGTAATCGCCGTGCAGCCGGACCAGGAGCTCGGTGAGACCGTCCGGCTCGACGGGCCAACCCATCGCGGTGACCTCGACCCCGGGCGGGGGAAAGGACCACGCCCTCAAGGAGGCGGGGAACTCGGCGACCGGGGGTCCGGGACGAGCACCGGCGGTCACCGTGTGCCGCCGGTAGTAGTTCACCCCGAGGAAATCCATGGGGCCGGCGATCGTCTCCATATCGCCTTCGCGCACGAACCCAAGGTCGCTCACCGGCCGGTAGTGATCGAGGAGGTCGGCCGGATACCCCCGGCCGAACAGGGGGTCCAGGAACAGCGCGTTCAGATGGAGGTCGGCCATCCGGGCCGCCCGGACATCGTCCGGGTCGTCGGATCCCGGGCGGGTGGGCTCGAGGTTCAGGGAGATCCCGACCCCCGTCCCGCCCATGGCCTCCCGGGCCAGGCCGTGAGCGAGCAGGAGGTGGTGGGAGGCCGCGAGAGCGAGGGCATCGTCGGTCCGACCGGGCGCGTGGATCCCCATCCCGTACCCGAGCCAGGCCGCGACCCACGGCTCGTTCAGCGTGATCCAGAGCTGAACCTCACCGACGAGCGCCCCGTGGACGATCGCCGCATAGTCGGCGAACCGCGAGGCCGTGTCGCGGTTCGCCCATCCCCCCTCGTCCTCGAGCGCCTGCGGCAGATCCCAGTGGTACAGGGTGGGCACAGGGGCGATGCCGTGGCGGGTCAGCGAGTCCACCAGGCGGCGGTAGTAGTCGAGCCCCGGTTGGTTCGCCCGCCCGCGCCCCTCCGGCTGGACCCGGGGCCACGCCACCGAGAACCTGTACCCCCCGACGCCCAGGTCGGCCATGAGCGCCACGTCCTCCTCGTACCGGTGGTACTGGTCGCAGGCGATTTCCCCGGTGTCCCCGCCCCGGATCCTGCCGGGTGTCCGGCAGAACGTGTCCCAGATGGAGACCCCTCGGCCGCCTTCGCCGACCGCTCCCTCCACCTGATAGGCGGAGGTCGCCACTCCCCACAGAAACCCCTCGGGGAAGGAGATGGTGGACGGAGACGTGGGGCTCAGGCCCCGCCGTCCCGGTAGATCCCGAGTCCCGTCTCCGGATCGAAGAAGTGGAGCCGCCGCACGTCGACGACGAGCTCGATGGGTTCGCCCTCCCGCGCGCCGGTCCGTGGGCTCAGCCGGGCCACGAACGTCGACTCACCCGAGCGGGCCTCCTGCTCCACGGCCTGCAGCGCCTCCTGGCCGACGTCGTGGGCGAGCTCCTTGACGTCCTCGGTGATCACGGCCGGCGCCTGGATCTTGACGTGCGCCACCACGTCCGCCCCGAGGGCCTCTCGGAGGATCACACTCGTCCGGATCCGGCGGTCTGTCGGAGCCTCGGGAACCAACGTCGCGTCCTCCATGTCCTCCGGACGGAGCCCGAGGATCACACGCTTACCCTCGAACGCCTTGAGGCCGGGACGAGCGGCGACGACGTCCTGGGGGATGCCGAGCCGGTACCCGCCGAACTCGGCCACGGCCGAGCCGTTCGAGCGGCTCAGACCGGCCTCCACCATGTTCATCGCGGGGGAGCCGATGAAGCCGCCGACGAACAGGTTGTTCGGATGGTCGTACAAGAACTGTGGGGTATCGACCTGCTGGAGGACCCCTTTCCTGATCACCGCCACCCGGTCGCCCATGGTCATGGCCTCGACCTGGTCGTGGGTGACGTACAGCGTGGTCACCCGAAGCTCATGCTGGATCCGGGCGATCTCCGAGCGCATCTGGACGCGGAGCTTCGCGTCCAGATTCGACAGTGGCTCGTCCATCAGGAAGGCCTTGGGCTCGCGGACGATGGCCCGGCCCATGGCCACGCGCTGTCGCTGACCCCCGGACAGCGCCTTGGGCTTTCGCGCGAGAAACTCCTCGAGGCCGAGGATCCCGGCCGCCTGCCGGACCCGCCGGTCGATCTCTTCCTTCGGCAGCTTGCGGAGCTTCAGCCCGAAGGCCATGTTGTCGTACACGCTCATGTGCGGGTACAGCGCGTAGTTCTGGAACACCATGGCGATGTCCCGCTCCTTCGGCGGGACGGTGTTCACCACGCGGTCGCCGATGCGGATCGTCCCCTGGCTGATGCTCTCGAGACCGGCGACCATCCGGAGGGCTGTGGTCTTCCCGCACCCGGACGGTCCGACCAACACGATGAACTCCCCGTCTTCGATGCCGAGGTTCAGGTCGGAGACCGCGGCGGTCCCGTCGGGGAAGACCTTCGAAACCTGCTCCATGACAATCTCAGCCACGGACCTCGTCACCTCCGACGGTCGTGATGCCTATGCTTAGCACAAACCGGGTTCGCTCTGCTATCCGTGGAGGTGGACGCGAAAGGCGAGACGGCGGCCGGCGGTTCGGCCTGGGTGGACGACTGGTGGCGCCACGGCGTCGTCTACCAGATCTACCCCCGGAGCTTCCAGGATGCGACCGGCGACGGCGTCGGGGACCTCCCCGGGATCGTCCAGCGCCTTGACCATCTGAACGACGGCTCGCCGGACTCGCTCGGCGTCGACGCCGTGTGGCTGTCGCCGTTTTATCCCTCGCCGATGGCCGACTTCGGCTACGACGTCACCGACCACTGCGACGTCGATCCCCTGTTCGGGTCGCTCGCGGACTTCGATTCTCTGGTTGAGGCGTGTCACCGCCGGGGCATCCGGGTCATCGTGGACTTCGTCCCAAACCACACTTCGGATCGCCACCCCTGGTTCCTGGCGTCACGGTCGTCGCGCCGCAGCTCGAAACGCGACTGGTACGTCTGGGCCAACCCGGGCCCGAACGGGGGACCGCCGAACAACTGGCTGAGCGTGTTCCCCATCGACCGGGCTCCCACGCCGGCCTGGACGTTCGACCAGGCCACCGGGCAGTTCTACCTGCATTCCTTCCTGCCCCAGCAGCCCGACCTCAACTGGCTGAACCCCGAGGTCCGCCTGGCCATGACGGACGTCCTCCGATTCTGGCTCGACCGGGGCGTCGATGGGTTTCGGATCGACGCGGTGCACCGGATCGGCCACGATCCGGACCTCCGCGACAACGTGGACGGCGAGCCCCGCCGTGACGAGGATCTCGACGTGGCCCGCGAGGCCGTCCGGGAGTTCCGACGGGTGCTCGACTCCTACGAGGCGAAGATGGCGGTGGGCGAGGTCTACCTGCTGGATATCGAGCGGTGGATCCGCTACTACGGCGACCGCGGCGACGGGTTCCACCTGGTTTTCAATTTCTCGTTCCTCCGTCAGCCTTGGAGGGCTCGGGCCTTCCGAAACGCGGCGGAGCGGTTCGAGTCGCTCCTCCCCCCCGGAGCGTGGCCCGACTACACGCTGTCGAACCACGACCATCCCCGGGCGGTGACCAGGTACGACCGGGGCCAACCGGGCTCGCCCCGGGCCCGGGTCGCGGCGATGATGCTGCTCACGCTACGGGGCACGCCGTTCCTGTACTACGGCGAGGAGATCGGGATGGCCGACGTCCCCGTGCCGCCCGAGCGGTGGCAGGATCCAAGAGGGCGCGACCCCTGCCGGACGCCGATGCGGTGGGAGCCGGGACGAACCGCCGGGTTCACCACCGGAGAGCCCTGGCTCCCGGTGGGCGACCCGGATGAGGGGAACGTCGAGGCCCAGCGAGCCGATCCCTCATCGATGCTCTCGCTGTACCGCTCGCTCATCTGGCTCCGCAGGCGCTCCTCCGCCCTTCGGTGGGGGAGCTTCCGCCCCCGAGACGCGGGGCGGGACGTCTTCGCCTACGAACGCGAATCCCAGGACGAACGGCTCTTCGTGGCCCTCAACTTCTCCGAGCGGAGCCACGCCGTCTCGGCGGACCCGCTCCCCTCCCACGGGGTGCTCGAGTCGTCGACCGACCCGGAGCGAGCTCCGGGGCAAGTCTCGCTCCACCCCCTCGGGCTCGGCCCGCTGGAAGGGGTGATCGTGCGGATCGAACCGGGATGAGCGGCCATCCGGCCGGACGGGGAGGCGATCTACGATAGAGGACGTGCCGCGGATCGTTCTCGTGCAAGGCGACATCACCGAGCAGCACGTCGACGCGATCGTGAACGCCGCGAATTCCTCGCTGATGGGCGGGGGCGGCGTCGATGGTGCGATCCACCGCAGGGGCGGCCCCGCCATCCTGGAGGAGTGTAGGGAGATCCGCCGGACCATGTACCCGGATGGCCTCCCCACCGGCCGGGCGGTGGCGACCACGGCCGGCAACCTCCCGGCGAAGTGGGTGATCCACACCGTGGGGCCGGCGTTCGCGAAGTCCGAAGACCGCTCGGCGCTCCTGGCGAGCTGCCACGCGGAGTCGGTGAAGGTGGCCGACGACCTGGGGGCGCGAACCGTGGCGTTTCCGGCGATCTCGACCGGGGTCTACGGCTACCCGCTCGAGCTCGCCGCGCCGGTCGCGATCGCGGCCGTGAGGGGCGCCGACACGAACGTCGAGGAGGTCCGGTTCGTGCTGTTCGGTCCGGACGCCCACGACGCGTTCGCCAGGGCGCTGGCCGAGGCGGGCTGACCCTAACCGGATCTCGACCTCGCTGATAGGATTTGCAGGTGCCATGAGCGAGGTGAGGGCGGAACTGACCACACCGCGGGGCGTCCACGAGCGGCTGGACGAGATCCAACTCGTCGACTGCCGCGAGCTCTACGAGTGGAACGCCGGGCGCATCGACGGCGCCGTCCATATCCCCCTCAACTCGATCATGTCGGGGGTGGCCGGGGATCTCGACCCGGGAAAGCCCGTGGTGGTGGTGTGCCGCTCCGGGAACCGGAGCGAGCTCGCCGCCCTCATGCTCCAGGCCCGCGGGTTCCAGGCCCACAACCTCGAAGGCGGCATGGAACTCTGGGAGCGGGAGGGCCTTCCCTTCACCACGCCGGAGGGCCAGCCCGGCCGGGTCGCCTGAGACATCCTCGCAGCGACCCTTTCATCGCGCTAGCCTGACGGGGACGCCATGGCCGACGTCGACGGCGCCCGCCGCGCGCTTGAGGACGCCCTCGGCCCCACCGAGGTCCTGTCCGATCCACTCGCCCTCATCCTGTATGCGCGCGATGCATCCATGGTGGAGGGCGGATGTGCGCTTGTGGTCTTCCCCCACTCTCTCCAGGACATCGTGGCGTGCATGCGGATCGCCCGCGACCACGGCCTGCCAATCGTGCCCCGAGGATCCGGCACCGGCCTGGCCGGCGGAAGCACGCCGATCGGCGACGCGCTGGTCGTCGTGACGGCCAAGATGAACCGGATCCTGGAGGTCCGTCCGGAGGACCGTCTCGCGTGGGTGGAGCCGGGCGTGCTGAACCTGGACCTCACGAATGCCCTGGCGCCGAAGGGGTTCACCTACGCGCCCGACCCCTCCTCGGAGCAGACCTGTTCGATCGGGGGCAACGTGAACACCAACGCGGGCGGACCTCATTGCCTGGCCTACGGCGTGACGTCGAACCACGTGCTGGCCGTGGATATCGTCCTCCCCGACGGGGCCGTGGTGCGGTTCGGCTCCGAGGCACCCGAGACGACCGGCTACGACCTCCGAAGCATCGTCGTCGGCTCCGAGGGGACGCTCGGCATCGTGGCGCGGGCGTGCGTGCGCATCACACCGCTCCCGCCAGCGGTGCGGACGATGCTCCTCGACTTCGAGACCGTCGAGGACTGCGCCGCAACGGTTTCCGCCATCATCGCCTCCGGCGTCGTCCCGGCCGCCGTAGAGATGATGGATCACGGCATCATCGTGGCCGCCGAGAGCTTCGCCCACGCCGGCTACCCCACCGACGCCGCCGCCATCCTCATCGTCGAGGTGGACGGCGAGCCAGCCGCCGTCGAGGCCCAGGCCCGAGCCGTGGAGGACGCCGCGAGCAAGAACCACGTGCGCTCGATCCGGGTGGCGAAGGACGACGCCGAACGGGCCTTGCTGTGGAAGGGACGGAAGAGCGCGTTCGGAGCCGTGGCCCAGATCGCGCCCCACTACCACCTCCACGACTGCGTGGTGCCTCGCTCCAAGCTGGTCGAGGTGCTGGCCGGCGTGTACGACATCGCGAAGCGACACGAACTCGTCGTCACGAACGTCTTCCACGCCGGCGACGGGAATCTTCACCCGCTGCTCTCGTTCGACCGGCGTATCCCGGGAACACTGGAACGGGTACTGGCGGCGAGCGAGGAGATCGTGCGGCTGTGCGTGGAGGCCGGCGGCTCGCTCACCGGCGAGCACGGCATCGGCCTGGAAAAGCGAGACTTCATGCCGCTGGTGTTCTCGGAGGAGGATCTCGCCGTGCAGGCCTGCGTCCGCGCGGCGTTCGACCCCGAGGGCCTGATGAACCCGCACAAGGTCCTTCCCGCGGGCGCGCGGTGCGGCGACTTCGCCGTGGCCCGAGGGACGGACGCGGCCGAGGCCGCGGCGAACCTCCCGGAGGGATCGTGGATCTGACCCACCCCATGGACAAGTTCGACGTCGCCGACGTCCTGGCCATGGCCACGGCGGACCGCCACCGGATCCTCGTGGTGGGCGGCCGGACCCACGCGGACAAGGGCAACCCGTGCGACGTGGACGCCGAGCTTTGGACGACGCAGCTCGACGGCCTGGTGTCCTACGAGCCGGCCGAGATGATCGCGGTGGCCGAGGCCGGGATGCGGGTCGGCGAGCTCGACAGGATCCTGGCCGAGGGCGGGCAGGAGTGGCCGAGCGACGCGCCGCCGGAGGCCACGGTGGGCGGGGTGATCGCCGCGGCGGCGAGCTCGCCCCGGCGGCTCAAGGTCGGGCCGGTCCGCGATACCGTGATCGAGATGGAGGTTGTGACCGGCGACGGGCGGCTGGTGAGGAGCGGCGCCCGAACGGTGAAGAGCGTGACCGGCTACGACGTCCACAAGCTCATGACCGGTTCGCTGGGAACCCTCGGCGTCATCGTGCAGGTCGCGCTGAAGGTCCGTCCCCGCCCGCCGGCCCGCCGCACCGTTCGCATCCCCGGCGGGGTGGAGGCCGCTCTGCGGGTGCTGGAGGCCGTGCCCAACCCTGCCTCCGTCCTGGCCACGCCCCAGGTGGTGGAACTTCGCCTGGAAGGGTGGCCCGAGGAGGTGGACGGGCAGACCGAGGCGGCCCGAAGCGTGGCCGCCACCCTGGACGTTGCCGACGACGGGCCGTTTCCGGTGGCCAGACCGTGGGAGGAGCGCCCCGTCGTGGCGGAGGCGGCGGTCGCTCCATCGCGCCTTCGGGAGCTGCTGGGGCCGCCCCTGGACCGGTGGGGCGCGCTGGTCGGGGTGGGCCTCGCGTGGATCGGCCTGGGCTCCCCGGAGGTCTCGATCGACGGCGAGTTGGACCGGCTGAGGGCGCGAGCGGGGGTGCTGGGCGGAATCGCCCCCGTGATCAGAGGCCCCGGCGGGCTGGGGGACGACTCGCCGCCCGGGCTCGACATCCACCGCCGCCTGAAGGCCGCCTTCGATCCGGCCGGCGTGCTGGCCCCCGGCCGGTTCTGGGGAGGGATCTGACTCCTCCACCCGCGTGACGGCTCGCTAACGAGACCGGCTTAGCGGTTCGTTAGCCAGCCGTTAGCGGTGCTCTCCATCCTTCCGTAGCGAGCGGGCGGAAGGAGGGGGCAGATGCGGTGGCAAATGCTCCGTTCCAGTGCCAGTACACGGCGGTGTGGGTCACCTCTCGATCTCCGACGCCTTCTGGGCACTGGCCCCTCAGAACAGCACTCCGGGCGCCGGCGGAAGGGGGCGTGTGACTACGTAGCCAACTGGAGGTTTGGTGTCCTGCCGGCATGTCGAGTCGGGAGGTTGGAACGATCATGTATCGACGAATCCTGGTTTGGGTGCTCTTCACGGCGATCTCAGTGTTCTCCTATCCGGCCTTGGCGTCAGCGGTGACACGCCACGTGGACACGGCCAGCGCGACCTCCTTCTCCGTCACCCAGAAGCTGACCGTCACTTACAACACCGGCATTCTTTTGGGAGGGTAGAGCGTGTCGTCCGCATCAGCGGGCCGACGAAGGATCACGTGCAGCGTTCAGCACAACCTGTTCGCTGGAGGACACAGACGGACGATCGAGACGACGTCCGACGTCCGTCGAGGTCCATGCAGGGCACGGCCGCCCCCCGACACGCCGACCAGCCCGATCGGCGGCTTGATCCACCATACAGCGCCACAAGCTCGTGCAACAGAGTTCCGATCCGAGCTGTGCCGAAGGGAGGCGTTTCACGCATGAGGAAGACGTTGACGTTCATGATCGCGTTTCTCATCTTCGTGCTGGGCAGCGTCATCCAGCAGAACCCAGCGAGCGCGGCGACGTGCTGGACCGCTTCGCGCACCTACACGCAGTTTCCCAACCTGTTCTCGGTCACGCTCAAGGCGGACCCGTACTGCGGTGATGGTCGTCACTTCACCAAGGCAATCACCTGGAAGCGTTCGTACACCGAGTCGGCCGTGTGGTCGTTCAACAAGTGGTTCCCCCGCGTGGTCAGCAGCGGCACGGGCACCTCACCGTCTGGCAGAACGAACGTCGAATGGCGTCAGCGCCAGCAGCTCGCCGAGTTCAAGACGTGCTACACGGTCTGTCTGCATTCCAGCCCTCACGGTGTCCAAATCCGGGTCTACGCGGACGGCTGGTGGACCTCAAGTGTGCAATAGGTAGCTGAAGATAGCGCGGAAGAGCGCGATGGCCTTTCGCGCCCTTCGGGGCGACGAGGGGAGATGGTTCATGGGCCTGAGGGCGGCCCCGGCCGGTGGGAATTGAGGAGCGCGCGAAGACGATGGCCGTGAGTCGACGTTACCGACCTTCGGCCTCGTCAGAACGACCCGGTGAACTCGCGAGTAGGCCGAGCAGCCGATCCCGCGCGCGCGCAGCCGAGACCACGTTCCCCTTGCGCTCGAAGAGGCCGATGGCCGCCTCGATCTCGGCGGTCGCCTCCGTCCCTCGTCCCGCACTCTCGAGCACCGTTGCGAGATCCAGGTGGGCGTCGGCCCCCATGTTCAGGAGGTCCGCCGCGTCGGCGTACGCGACGGCCTCGCGGGCCAGGCGCTCCGCCTCTCGAAGCTCGCCCCGGCGAGCCAGCACCTTGGCCCGGACACTGCGCCACGCCATATGGGAAGCCACATCGCCGGTCGCGGAGGCATCCTCGCTGATCAGCGACGCGAGCATGGCCTCGTCATCCTTGTCCTCTCGGTACAGCGCCTCGGCCAGAATCGCAACGGCCGTCGACATGAAGGCCCGTTCGCCGATCCGCTGAAACGCCTCCACTGCCGGTCGGAGCACGGCTTCGGCGCCCGGAGCATCATCGACGATGAGCAGGGCGGCTCCGTAGTGCATGTTGATGCTCGGAGTCTTCCATTCGGCCCCGAGCTGTCGGGCGCGCGCCAAGCCCTCCTCGAACACGGCGCGTGCCTCGTGCATCCTGTCGGTCATGGCGAGCAACAGACCCAGACCCGCCATCCCGTCCGGATTCGGGCGACGCGCGCGTTCAAGGTAGCCGCGGCTGATCTCGATGGCTCGCTCCGCCGGGATCGGGCCATGCACGACACCAAGGTTCGGCTTCTGGTTGGCCTCGTATTCGTCGCCCGAGTCCAACGCATACTGCAGCCCTAGCTGCAAGTGCTGGGCCGCATCCTCGTGCCGACCAGCTTCGGCTTCGGCGTCACCAAGCAGTCGGTACGCTCTTGCCATCCCGGACCGATCGCCAAGTCGCTCGAATATCTTCATGGCCGCCCGAGCCACTTGCTCCATCGCGTGCACGTCGAGTCTTTCGGGCTCGAGGTGGTACCGGAATTCCATCCGCTCGATACGCAGACGCCACTCGAAAGCCTCGTCGCCGACCCGGCTCGCCAGATTCAATCCCCGATCGAAGACGGCCCCGGCCTCGTCGAGCCTCCCCATCTCGTAGAGGGCTACGCCACGCCGCCAGAAGAGCTCCGGGCACCGCGGATCGTCCTCGGGGATCAGGGCCAGTGTCCGCCCGAGAAGACTCGCGGCAGCGGGCATGTCATCTCTGGCGAAGGCAGCGCGGCCGGCGGATGCGAGCCGAGCCGCGGCGCGAATGGAAAGGGGCGGCTGGTCCTCGTCGGGTAAGCCGAGCTCCATCTTGTACGTGTGGGCCGCCTCCAGGTGATATCCGATGATCTCCTCCAGCCCGGCGAGCCTGTCGCCCGCACGACGCTCAATGTGCATCCCAAACGCCTCATGCGCTCTGGCGCGGGCTTCCTTCGGCATGCCCTGATACACGACGTTCTGGATCAAGATGTGCCGAAAACGGAAGGCCCGTCCCCCTCGTCCGGACACCCATTGGGGGAGGATCAGATCCTTGCCGACCAGCGCTTCAAGGATGTCGTCCAGGCCAGCGTTCGCGTCTGGGCCGAACGCTTCGAGGTCCATGGCCGCGAAGTCCTTGCCTACTATCGAGGCGAGCTCAAGGACGCGATGCTGCGCTATCGACAGGCGGTCAAGGCGTGCACCAAGCAGCGCCACGACCGTCGGGGGGATCGGCACGTTCGAGAGGTCCGAATCGGCGACCCACCCATCCTTCGACCACCGGAGCTTCCCCTCATCGATCAGCATGGCAAGTAGCTCTTCGATGAAGAGGGGATTTCCCTCCGCCGCAGCCATGATCCGCTCACCGACATCCTCATCGAACCTGGCGTGTCCGACGAGGTTGTCGATCAGCTCAGAGCTCTGGTCCCTGTTCAGGGTGCCGAGCATGAGGTTGGTCGCATCGATCCTGCCGCCCCCCCACCCGGGGCGCCGCTCGACGAGCTCCGGGCGGGCCAGGCAGATCAGGAGGATGGGAGCCGCCCCCGTCCATGCTGCGATGTGCTCGACCAGATCGAGAAGTGTTGCCTCGGCCCATTGGACATCGTCGAAGACGACCACGAGAGGCCGACGTTTCGCCGCCGCTTCCAGGCACTTCCTGATCGACCAGAAGATCTCGTCAGGAACCGGGCTCTCACCCGAGAGGCCGAGGAGCGCGGCGATCTGTTCCTCGATGAACTCGGCATCCTCCTCGCCCTCGACGAGTCCCCGGATCTTGTCCCGGGCTCGCTCGAGCTCGTCCTCGTCGCCGATCGCCGCTGCTGTCTTCACGATCTCCGCGACCGGCCAGAATGTGATGTCTCTCCCGTACGGCAGGCACCGTCCGGCGAGCACATCCGCTTTCGGTCGGACTTCCGAAAGGAACTCCGACACGAGCCTCGACTTGCCCACACCCTCGGGTCCGATCACCGTGACTATCGAACAGCTCCGCTCCCTGGTGATCCGACCGAACGCGTGACGGAGCACCGCCAGCTCCTCCTCCCGCCCCACCAACGGCGACCGCAGCCGGCGCCCGGCCTCCTCTGGCCTGAGGAGGTCCGTGAGCCGGAAGGCGACCATCGAGGGCCCGTCCTCGGTGAGAAGGATGGTTTCCGCGGGTTCGGCTCGCGCTTCCTTCTGCACAAGTCGGGCAGCAGTCTGGTTGAGGAGCACCTCGCCGGGTCTGGCGGCACGAGCGAGCTCGTCAGCGAGCTCCAGAGGATCGCCGGACAGCAGGTTCTGCCCGCCCTCGGAGTCCTCGAAGAGCACCTCGCCCGCGGCGATCCCCGCTCGAAGAGCGATCTGCGATCGAGAGGCGTCGGCACCCCCGGCGACCTGCCCAGCCCGCAGTCCCGCGCCCTGAAGGAGGTCCGAGGCCACGCGCACGGCCCGAGACGCATCGTCCTCGTGCATTCGCGGGATCCCGAAGACGGCCGCTACTCGGCCGCCCAGCGCATCTTGGACGACTCCCCCATGGGCTTCGACCAGTTGGGTCGTGGCGTCGACGAACGCCTCAATGAGGCCTCGCTGGACCTCGGGATCCAAGGGACGCGCTTCCTGATGCCCGGCCATCCGACAGACCATGGCCGTGACGGTCTTCCTCCCTTCGCGGACCGAGGACTCGACCGCGCTTGACCCGACGTCGAGCTCAGGGTCCCTGTTCAGGATGCGCTGTTCGAGACGTTCGAGTGAAGGCCCGGGATTGATCCCCAACTCCCCTGAGAGCGCTCGCCGAAGGCGCGAAATGATTTCGAGCGCGTCGCTCGGTCGTCCTGCCCGGTAGAGGGCCAGCGCGGCCAAGGCGTGGAGGCCCTCGTCGAAGGGTCGGCTGGCCAGCTCGCCCTCCAACTCGAGGATGACCTCGGCATGGCGTCCCAGGTCGAGGTCGGCCTCTAGCCGGGAGCCGAGCGCCGCGAACCTTCGTGCTTCCAAGTCGGCGAGCTCCGCCAGAGGCAAGCCGGGGATGTTCAGGCCAGCCAGGGGTTGCCCCCTCCACAGGTCGAGGGCCCGTCCGAGCGCCCCCCTGGCCCACTCCGGTTCGCCGGCCGCGAGCATGCCTCGTCCCTCCTCGACCAAGCGCTCGAACCGATGCAGGTCGAGCTGCTCGGGATCGATCCGCAGGATGTAGCCGGGGTCACGGGTCTCGAGCCGCGCCGTCCTGTCGCCGTCGAGCAGCTTGCGAAGTTTCGAGACCTGCACCTGGAGGGACGTACGCGCAGTGGCCGGGGGGTCGTCTCCCCACAGCGCGTCGATGAGGCTATCGGTCGAGACGACATCGCCATGGTTCACGAGGAGCAGAGCCGCCAGGCCACGGAGCTTCGAGCCTCGCACGGCCAGCGGCAAGCCGTCCCGCTCGATCTCCAGCGGCCCGAGGATCCGGAAGCTCAATCGGCCGGGCACGGCGCCTCCCGCTCAGGGGGCGAAGCGTACCCGACTCCCTCGCAACACGGCAGGGTGCGAAGCGAACGGTCCCCCGGTGACGATCCCCGGCGGCCGCCGTGCGACAATCGCTGTCGTGGCCGGCGTGGAGCCCGATCCGAACGTGGAGGCCCTCCCCCTCGGCGCCGAGATGCCGGAGGGAACTCGGTTCATCGGGCCCATCGGGCTGCCGCCGAACTGGCGGCCCGGTGACGCGCCCTCCGACGACGACCTCGCCACGTGCGTCGCCTGCGGCCTGTGCCTCCCCCACTGCCCGACGTACCGGCTGACCGGGGAGGAATCGGCGTCCCCCCGAGGCCGCATCGCCGCGATGCGCGCGGTGGCCGAAGGCCGGGCGGAGGTGGATCAGACCTTCGCCCGGTTCATGGATCTCTGTCTAGAGTGCCGCGCGTGCGAGGACGTGTGTCCTTCGCACGTGCCGTTCGGCCGGATGATGGAACGGGCCAGGGTCCAGATCGAGCCGCTCCGCGGCCGCGGCGCCCGATTCGTCCGGTGGTTCGGCCTGAGCGTGGCCCTCCGGCGGCGGTGGCTGCTCTCGACGGCCCGGCTCCTCACGCCCTTCGCGCGTCCGTTCCTCCGCCGGCGGGTCCGCCGGTTCATCCCGTACGGTGCCCCAGGGCCCCGCGTCCCCAGGGTCCTGGAGCCGGAAGGTGAGGCGAAGGGGACTGTAGCTATCCTCATCGGTTGCGTGCAGGACCAGTGGTATCGCTCGGCGAACCGCGCAACCGCACGCGTGCTGGCCCGGAACGGCTGGCGCGTCGTGGCCCCTCGCCGGCAGCGATGCTGCGGCGCACTCCAGGCCCACAATGGGCGACTCGAGACGGCGCGGAACCTCGCCCGGAAGAACCTCCGAGCGCTCGGGCGGGCCGACTGGATCGTGGTGAACGCCGCGGGATGCGGCGCGCACATGAAGGAGTACGGTGATCTGCTGGGAAGCGAGGAGGCCGAGGCCTTCTCGGCCAGGGTCCGCGATCTGATGGAGTTCCTGGCGGAGCACGGGATCGAAGCGCCAGCCCACGGTCCGGCCCATGGGGCCCGGGTCCGGGTGGCGTACCATGACCCGTGCCACGCGCTCCGGGCCCAGCGGATCCGAGAGCAGCCCCGGGCCGTACTGCGGCAGGTCCCGAACCTGACGATCGTCGAGATCCCGAACGGGGACCGGTGCTGTGGGGCGGCCGGCCTCTACAACGTGCTGGAGCCCAAGATGTCGGACGAGTTGATGCGGCAGAAGGCCGAGGCCGTCGTGTCCACCGGCGCGGCCGTCGTGGCATCGGCCAATCCGGGCTGCACGATGCAGATCGCGGCCGGACTCCGGGCCCTCGGCAAGGAGGTCGAGGTGCTGCACCCGGTCGAGATCCTGGACCGCGCGTACTCGTCCCAGGACGGGCACGGATAGCGAAGGCGGCCCTGAGGGCCGCCTTCGCTATCCGTCGAGGCCCGGCCGCTACATGCCAAGCGCCTGGCGCGCCTTCGCGTTGTCGGTCGTGACGATCACGCCTCTAGAGCCGGTGGCGATGTAGGTCACCTGGATGTTTACCCCGGCCTCGGCGATCCTCCGCGCCATCGCCCCGAGGGCCCCCGGACGGTCCTCGTCGCCCGAAAAGTCCTCGACGATGGCCTCGGCCTCGCCCTCGACCTTGATGCCGGCTCCCTCGAGGGCCTGGCGGGCCTTCACGGCATCCTCCACGAGGACGTGGATGATGGCGCGGCCCTCCACGCCGATCCCACAGATGCCCTCGATGTTGACGCCGGCCTTCCCCAGCGCCTCACCGAGGTCCGCCAGCGTCCCCGGCCGGTCCTCCAAGCTGATCGTGAGGTCCTTGGCCATGGACCACCTCCCTTCCGTGTATGGCAGCGGTTTACTCTCCCAGGACGGTCCGGTCAATCCCCGGGCCGGGCTAGGGAGGCGGCCGGCTATGTGGGCCTAGAGGTAGCTCCGGAGGTCCCAGAGCTCCGGGAAGAACCGCTTGCCCAGGGTCGTCCGGAGATACGAGACGCCGCTCGACCCTCCGGTCCCCCGCTTGCTCCCGATCTCCCGCTCGACCATGAGGACGTGGTTGTTCCGCCAGATGGCGACGGCCTCGTCGTGGTCGAGCAGCCCCTCGGACACGGCGAACAACGCGGCGCGCGTTGGCTCGCGGGCCGTGCGCCGCAAGCTGTCCCGGCGGACCTCGTCGTCACCGGCCGGCATGGACAGGCCGTTCGCCTCGAGCATCGCGCAGAACGCGTCCCACAGGGTAGGCTCGGCGAGGCGCCGCTCCAGCCGGGCCCGCTCCTGCGGCGAGGCAGCCAGGTCGTCCAGGTACCGCCGGTCCTTCAGGCCGGAGACGAACTCGACCTCCCGGAACTGGGTCGACTGGAACCCGGACGCCGGCGCAAGAAGCGTCCGGAACTCCAGGAAGTCCTGGGGGGTCATGGTCTGGAGCACCTCGATGTGCTCGATCAGCACCCGCTCGATCGCGTGAACCCGCGTGAGAAAGTGCCTGGCCCGCTCTGGGTCGTTCGCGAGCATCCGGTCACGGATCGACTCCAGCTCGACCAGCAGCTGCTTGAACCACAGCTCGTACGCCTGGTGGACCACGATGAACAGGTGCTCGTCGTGGACAGGTGGGTCCGAGCGGAGCTCCTGGAGCGACAGGAGCTCGGGGACCTTCAGGTAGTCGCCGTAGGTGAGGAGCCCTTCCTCGGTCGGCTCCGTGAGTCGCCCCATCCGCCGAATCCGCCCGGGCCGCCGCGGCGTCTCCACGGGCCGAATCCTATGCCACGGTCAGCCGGCCAGAACACGGCCCAGCTCCTCCAGGCTCTCCAGGTTGTGGCCGGGGAGGAACACGTCGATCGACGGGAGCGCCGCCGCCATCCCTCGCGCAAGCGGCTCGTAGCGCGGGCTCCCCTTCAGTGGGTTCACCCACACGACCTTGTGCGCGAGCCGGCGAAGCCGTGCCATCTGGTGGCGAAGCAGCTCCGGCTCCCCCCGTTCCAGTCCGTCCGAGCAGATGACCGCCACCGAGCCACGGAGCGCCGCGCGCTGGCTCCACTCATCGAGCAGGTCCTTCAGCGACGCGCCGATCCTGGTCCCGCCCTCCCAATCGGCCACCCGCTTCCCCACCTCGTGCAGCGCGCGGTCAGGATCCTTCGAGCGCAGCGTCCGCGTGACCCTGGTGAGCCGCGTGCCGAAACAGAACACCTCGACCCTTCGCCCGGCGGCCATCGCCGCGAACGCGAACTGCATCAGCGCCCGCGCGTACGGAGCCATGGAGCCAGAAACGTCGAGGATCAAGACGAGCGGCCGGGCCCGGCTGCGCCGGGCTCGCCAAGCCCGGTGGAACGGCTCGCCCTCCGTCCGAAGCGACTTCCGGAGCGTTCGTCGGACGTCCAACCGGGGTCCGGCCGTGGCGATCCGGAGCCGCCGGGTCCTGCGGACAGGCACCGTCACGGCGAGCCGGCGGATCAGGTGCGCCACCCGAAGCCGCTCGTCCTCCGAGAGGTCGGCGAATGACTTGTCGCGGAGGACTTCAACGGCGCTGGCCACGATGCGGATGGCGGTCTCGCCCTCCGGCTCCTCGTCCTCACCGGCGGCGTGCCATCGCGCGGCAACCAACCCCTCCTCAACCACGACCTCTCCCGGCGGCTCGGCCCCGGCGGCCGGGACCGGCGCCTTCGGCAGGACCATCTGCGCGATGGGCGGAAGCCCCACACCCGTCCGGAAGTACTGGCCGAAGGCGAGGTCGAACGCCTCAACGTCCTCGGGGCGGGAGATCAGCGACGCTCGGGCGACCCAGTACAGGTCATCGCGGTCCAGGGGGCTGAGCGCGGCGGCCCCGCGACAGAACGTCACGATCCGCCCCGTGCCCACCGGCAGACCGCGCCGCCGGAGCTCGCGCCCGAAGCCGATCAGGCGCTCGAGCCCGCCGTCCTCAGCCGTCGGCGTCGCCGACCACCTCGGCGATGTTGGACACGGCGAGCTCCTGATCCTCGTGGTCCTTCAGCACGGCGCCGAGCGTCGCCTTCGCCGTGTCCTCGTCCAGGCGCTCCACGCCCAGGAACGAGAGGGCGTTCGCCCAGTCGATGGTCTCCGCGACCCCCGGGCGTTTCGCGACGTCGAGCGAGCGCAGGCGGGCCACCGCGCCGGCGACGTCCCGGGCGATGGTCTCGGAGACCTCGGGGGCCCGGGTGCGCACGATCTCGACCTCCCGTTCCAGCGAAGGGTGGTCGATCCAGTGGTACAGGCACCGACGCTTCAGGGCGTCGTGCAGCTCGCGCGTCCGGTTCGACGTGACGACCACAGCCGGAGGCTCATCGGCGCCGATCCGCCCGATCTCGGGGATCGTGACCGCGAACTCCGAAAAGACCTCGAGGAGGAACGCCTCGAACTCGTCGTCGGCTCGGTCCAGCTCGTCGACCAAGAGCACCGCCTTCGACCCGGATCGGATCGCGGCGAGGAGGGGCCGCTCCACCAGGTACTCCGGCCCGAACAGGTCCTGCACGTGGGTCTCGGCCGTGACGTCCTGCATGGCCCGGACGGCGATCAGCTGGCGCGAGTAGTTCCACTCGTACAGGGCCTGGGAAGCATCGATGCCCTCGTAGCACTGGAGACGGATGAGCTCCCGGCCGAGGAGCGACGCGAGCACCTTTCCCACCTCGGTCTTGCCCACGCCGGCCTCTCCCTCCAGCAGGAGCGGCTTGTCGAGGGACACCGCGAGGTAGATGGCGGTGGCCAGGCCACGGTCGGCCAGGTAGTGCTCGCCGCGCAGCTCCTCCTGGAGCTCTTCCACCGAGTCGTAGGGCAGCCGGCTCATGGCGGCTCCAGCGTACCGGCTCCCGGATCGGGACGGGGCCGGGCTAGCGGAGCGGGCCTGGGGTCTCGCCCGGCTGGGTCGCCATCGTCGGCGGGAGCGGGACGCGGACGCCGCGCTCGGTCAAGCGCCGGGTGATCCGCTCCCGCAGTCGGCGCTCGGCGTCCCATCGCTTGGAGGGCCGGACGTCCGCCACCAGGCGAACCACGAGCGCGTAGTCGGCCAGACTCTCCACGCCGAGGATGCTCGGCCCCTCCATGATCCAATCGGCGAGCACCGGATCCTGCCGGATCTCCTCGAACAGCTCCTCAAGGATCGCGCGGACCGCGTCCACGTCCTCGCCGTAGGCCACCCGCACGTCCACGATGGCCCGGGCCCACCCGCGGGACTTGTTCGAGACCACCTGGATGTTCCCGTTCGGCACGACATGGAGGGTCCCGTCGAACGCCCGAAGCGTGGTCACGCGAAGCGTGAGCGACTCCACCTTCCCGCCCACCGGGGCGGCCGTCGTCTGAACGTCGATCACGTCGCCCACCCCGAACTGGTTCTCCAGCAGGATGAAGAAGCCGGAGAGGGTATCGCGGACGACGCTTTGGGCTCCGAACCCCAGGGCCACGCCGGCCACGCCCGCGCTGGCCAGGAAGGGAGCCAGGTTCACGTCGAGCGTGCCGAGCAGGAGCAGGAAGGCGATCGTCCAGATAAGCACGACCACGGCCGTGGACAGGGCGTGGGTGATGGTGGCCGCCCGCTGGAGGTTCAGCTCCTGGGTCAGGCTGGGCGAACCCTCCAGCCTGCGGCGGAACCGCCGGACCAGCAGCCGGGTCACGATCGTGACGACGACCGCGACGACGAGGATGGTGATGACCGTCCAGCCGCTCTCGTCGAACCACCGCTGGAGGGTGAGCGGCCTCACCTGCGACAGCATGCCCCCATCTACGCAGACGAGGGCCCGAGCGTCAAAGAGGTCGCGACAGAGGATGGGCCGGATGCTCCGGCCCCCTCCCGTCTGAGATGGGGCAGGCCCTCAGATCTGGGCGATGACCTCGAACTCCTCGACCGACTGGACCGTGCCGCCCAGGCTCTTGACCGCCTCCTCGCGGATCTTGGTCGCAGCTTCCCGGCTGGCCACCAGGTCGGCCTCGGTCTCGAAAAGGATGACCGCCACGACCTTGCCGGCGGCCTCGTCCGCCATCCAGTAGGCGTTCTTCAAGCCGGGGATGTCCCTTGCCCTGGGCACGACCTGGTCGGCGATCATCTGCCGGGCCTCCTTCGCCCGCTCGACCGGGCCAGTTACAACTGCCAATCTCGCATACATCGGCCTCCCCTCCTGCGGGCACCAAACCTCGCTTCGCCTACCTGGACATGGCCTCCTCGAGGGCCCGGCGCACGAGCACCTTGGAGAGCTCCTTGCGGTACTCGGCGCTGCCGAACGTGTCCGAGGGAGGGCTGGTCCCCTCGTCGGCCCGGGACGCCGCGGTGGCCGGGTCCGCCCCGCCGGCCAGGGCCTCCTCGACGCCCGTCGCTCGAAGCGGCCTCTCCCCCATGTTCGTGAGCGCCACGGCGGGCCCGCTGCCGTTCCCGGCCAGGGCAGCCACGCCGACCAGGGCCCAATCCTGGGCCCGGCGGTGGAACTTGATGTAGCTCCACCCCCGCCCGGCCGTCTTCGGCACCCGGATCTCCGTCAGGACTTCGTTCGGCTTCAGGTCTGGCTCGAACAGGCCCTTGAAGAAGTCGGCCGCCTTCACCTGCCGCGACTTCCCATTCGGCCCCCGGATCACCAGCTCGGCCCCCAGGGCGAGCAGCACCGTCGGCATGTCCGAAGCCGGGTCGGCGTGGGCGCACGACCCCCCGATCGTGCCGACGTGGCGGACCTGCGGGTCGCCGATCAGGCTCGCCGCGTACGAGACGATCGGGCAGGATCTCTGGATCGTCTCGCTGTTCGCCACGTCGTGGTGGCGGGCCAGCGCCCCGATCGCGACGTGGTCACCGTCCTCTCGGATGAAGCGGAGGTCGCCGATCCGGGAAATGTCGACGAGCATCGCCGGACGGGCCAGGCGGAGCCGCATCAACGGCAGGAGCGAGTGGCCCCCGGCGATGACCTTCGCCTCCTCGTTCTTCGAGAGGAGGTCGATGGCCTGGTCCACCGACTCGGCCCGCGCGTACTCGAACGGCGCCGGGATCATGCCGCACCTCCTCTGGCTTGCTGGATGGCTCTCCACACCCGCTCCGGTGAGACCGGCTTCTCGATGTCCGTCACACCAAGGTACGAGAGCGCGTCGACGACGGCGTTCACCACGGCGGGCGGCGCGGCGATGGTCCCGGCCTCGCCGATGCCCTTCACCCCCAGGGGGTTCGTGCTGGAGGGCGTGACCGTGCGGTCGAGCTCGTAGGTGGGCAACTCGGCTGCCGACGGGACGAGGTAGTTCGTCATGCTGCTCGTCATGAGGTTCCCGTTCTCGTCGTAGACGCCCGCCTCGAACAGCGCCTCGGCGATACCCTGCGTGATGCCGCCGTGCACCTGACCCTCGACGATCATCGGGTTGATCACGGTCCCGCAGTCGTCGACCGCGACGTACTTCTCGATCGCGACCTCGCCGGTCTCCGTATCGACCTCCACCACGCACACGTGCGCGCCCGCAGGGAAGGTGAAGTTCCCGGGATCGTACACGTGGGTGGCCTCCAGCCCCGGCTCGACGTCCGGCGGCAGGTTGTGGGCCGTCCACGCCGCGAACGCGATCTCGGGGATCGTTCTGGCCCGATCCGGCGCGCCCCGCACCGAGAACGCCGGGGCCTTGAACTCGAGGTCGTCCTCGGACACCTCGAGCTCGTGGGCCGCGATCTTCCGGGCCTTGTCGACGATCTTCTGGGCCGCGTAGTGCAGCGCGATGCCTCCGACCGCGAGCGATCGGCTGCCGTACGTGTCCATGCCGAGCGGCGAGACCGCCGTGTCGCCGTGGAGCACCTCCACGTCGTCCACGGGCACCCCCAGCGCATCGGCGGTGATCTGCGACCAGCTCGTGACGTGGCCCTGGCCGTGGGGCGAGGTTCCCGTGACCACGACCACCTTGCCCGTGGGCAGGCATCGGATGGTGGCCGAATCCCACCCGCCGGCCGCGTACCGCAGGGCCGACAGGACCTGGGATGGAGCCAGCCCGCACATCTCGATGTAGGTGGAGAGCCCGATCCCGAGCTGTTTCACCTCACCGGCGTCGCGGCGGGCCTGCTGCTCCTTGCGGAGCTGCTCGTACCCGGCGATCTCCAGAGCCCGGTCGAGCTGTTTCCCGTAGTCGCCGGAGTCGTATTTCAGGCCCGAGACGACATCGGTCGGCTCGGTGAAGGGCGCCATGAAGTTCATCCGGCGTACCTCGACCGGGTCCTTGTCCACCAGCCGCGCCAGGGCGTCCATGGCCCGCTCGATCGCGTACGTCGCTTCGGGCCGCCCCGCGCCGCGGTAGGCGTCGGTCGGCGTCTTGTTCGTGAACACGCCGGTGCACACGAAGTCGTAGGCCTGCGGCGTGTACACCCCGTGGTACAGGAACGCCCCGAGCAGCGGGATGCCGGGCGTCACGAGCTGTAGGTACGCGCCCATGTCGGCTACCAGGTGGGCTCGGACCCCCAGGAGCTTCCCGTCCTCGGTGGCGGCCAGCTCGACGTCCTGATAGACGTCGCGGCCCTGGATCGTGGAGAGATAGTTCTCCGAACGCTCCTCGATCCACTTCACCGGACGGCCGGTTCGCCGGGCAGCGGCGAGGAGTATGGCCTCCTCCGCGTAGACGTTCAGCTTCGAGCCGAACCCCCCGCCCACGTCGGGCGCGATCACGCGGAGCTTGGACTCCGACATGTTGGCCATGGTGAAGGCGGTGAGGGCCACCTTCAGGATGTGCGGGATCTGGGTCGCCGAGTACAGCGTGAACTCGCCCTGGGCCGGGAACGGCACGGCGAGCCCACCCCGGGGCTCGATGGCGTTCGGGATGAGCCGGGGGTGGTAGTAGCGCTCCTTGACCACCACCGGCGCTTCTGAGAAGACTTTGTCCACCTCGCCGGCCGACAGCGTCCACGTGTAGGACTTGTTCGTGCCGAGATCGGCGTGGACGATGGGCGCGCCGTCCTTCAATGCTTCCTCGGCATCGGTCACGACGGGAAGCGGATCGTAGTCGACACCGACCGCCTCGGCCGCGTCCTTGGCCTGGGCCCGCGTCTCGGCAAGCACCACGGCTACGGCTTCGCCCTGGTGACGGACCTCGTCCTGGGCCACCGGCCAGTGCGTGGGCATCTGGATGTCCTCGGTGACCGGCCAGGCGCAGGGGAGCGAGCCCTGCCATTCGTCCGCGAGGTCCTTGCCCGACCACGCGGCGATAACACCCGGCATCGCCTTCGCCGCGGACGTGTCCACCGATTTGATCTTCGCGTGGGCGAAGGGGCTTCGGACCACGTACATCCACGCCATGCCCGGGAACGTGAGGTCGTCGATGAACCGAGCCTGGCCCGTCAGGAGCTCCGGGTCCTCCTTGCGCAGGACCCCGCCGCCGACGTACTTCTCCGCGGTCGCCATGTGGACCCCCTTAGGCGATGGCGCCGCTCAGCTGCCCGGCGGCGTCGAGGATCGACTTCACGATGTTCTGGTAGCCGGTGCACCGGCACAGGTTGCCCTCCAGGGACTCCCGGACCTCTTCCTCGGTGGGGGTGGGGTTCTCCTTCAGGTAGCTCACCGCGGCCATGATCATGCCGGGCGTGCAGTACCCGCATTGGAGCCCGTGGTTGCGGTGGAAGGCCTCTTGGATCGGGTGGAACTGCCCGTCGGACGCCAGCCCTTCGATCGTGCTGACCTCTCGCCCGTCGGCCTGAACGGCGAGGACGGTGCAGGACTTCACGGACTCCCCATCGAGGAGGGTGGTGCACGCCCCGCAGGAGGACGTGTCGCATCCGACGTTCGTGCCGGTGAGTCCGAGGGTCTCCCGGAGGAAGTAGACGAGGAGCGTGCGGGGCTCGACGTCCGCCTCCCGCTTGACCCCGTTGACGGTGACCTCGACGTGCGCCACAGGCCTCCCCCTTTCGCTGGAGTCGGTGAGGATTCGAATAGTAGTCCGGTCGGCCGTCAAGCGGGAAACCGGCGCGGGCCCCGGGCGCCGGGCGAGCGCGCGGGCGGGCGGGCGCGCGGCAG
>JBOGVG010000169.1:0-25290 GCA_050692435.1 Actinomycetota bacterium | reverse complement strand
GTTTGCGGTCCGGGAAACCCGTCAGCCTCCACGGACAGGCCGAGCCCCGCTTCTGCGCCTTGTCCAAAATGCCCTGCGCACGAGCGTGAACCGAACAAATGCACCCCACGGTCATGGACGGCCTGCGGTACTCAAGTGGCCTCAGCACCACGACGAGGAATGAGCGAGATCCGCGACGGCGGAGGCAGAGGGAGCGGCGAGGGTCCGGAGCGGGAGACGTCGTGGATCAACCCAGGCGCCGGCATGTGCCGCCGTGGCGTGATCACTCGCGTTCGCGCCACGCATCGAGAAGCGCGCGTTCGGCTTCGGGCGTGATGCCGGCGCCCATCGGCCAGGTCTGTCCGCGCGTGCGGTCCCAGGCGAGCGTGTGGGCGATCGTCTCGGCAAGGGGGCGGAACCGGAGCCCTGCGCCGAGCGCCTTTGACACGTCGAACCCGGAGAACCCCGCCACCTCCGGGTACCAGTACGGCAGCTGCTCCCAACCGTGCTCGCCGCCCTCGTGCAGGCCGCGTTGGCGGAGGAAGGCCTGGCCCACCCAGATCGTCTCGGTGTCCGCGTCCCCGGCGGCCACGCAGGCTTCGAGTAGCTCGCGCATCGTGAGGACCCCGTCCGGGCCCGTCACGTTGAACACGTCGCCGGTCCCGGCTTCGGCGTGGTCGACCACGAACGCCACCAGGTCCCGTACGTCCACGAGCTGCACACGAAGGTCCGCCGGCTCCGGCGCGAGCATCTCCCCGCCCATCGCGGCCCGCCGTACCCAGTACGAGAACCGATCGATCGGATCGTACGGCCCGACGATGAACCCGGGCCGCACGATAAGGGCCCTCCCGGGGAAGGCACCCTGCACCTCTCGCTCGCACGCGACCTTCAAAGGGCCGTAGCTCTCGCCGGTGATCTCCTCGGTGTCGGGGAATGGCGGGCCATGGCCGGGCGTTGCCTCGGTGGCGCCTAGATCGACGTGGTCGGGGTAGACCGAGAGCGAGGACACGAACGTGTAGTGGCCGGCCGCGATGCCCGGCAGCCGTGCCGACCGGCGCACGACGCGGGGCACGTAGCCGCAGGTGTCGAGCGCGGCATCCCAGGTGCGATCCTTCAAGGCCGAAAGGCCACCGTCGCGATCGCCGTGCACGTGCTCGACGTCGGGGAAACCCTCACCAGGCTCCGACCCGCCGCGGTGGAACACCGTGACCTCGTGGCCCCGTTCGACGGCCCGCTCGACCGCATGCCGCCCGACGAAGCGCGTTCCGCCGATCACGAGCAGCTTCATGCGGTCACGCACATCCCCCTCTCACGGGCCCCGTCCCGCCATCGAACACGCCCATCGCGAGGGCACCCTACACGTGCCCCCCACAATGACGGCAGGCTCAACCCGGCCGCGCGGCGTGCGTCTCCGATCCGCGCGGAGGCTCGTGGCATTTGGTCGCACAACGCGCTCGGGCTCCGGTGCCGACTCGCGCCTCACCACCCGCCTGGGCCAAGCTCGCCGACGATATCGGGGCGCGAGGCGGAGCGGGACGCGTTCGCGGATCGGCTGTTCCGATCGGCGCTGGGTTACGTCGACATCCTCTCGATCCACCTGGGCGGGCGGCTCGGGCTGTACCGAACGCTCGCGGAGGTCGGGCCGACGACGTCGCCAGAGCTCGCCGAGCGGGCGGGCATGGCCGAACAATACGCGCGCGAGTGGCCCGAGCACCAGGCGACCGCTGGCGCCGACCCGCCGATCCCCACCCGCGCGCCCCTGGCGGCGGGGGCCACGTCCTGGAAGGAGAGGGCGCCCCCCCGATCTCGACCGGCAGGTTCGGGGGAGGCTAGCCTCCGACGATCCTCGCCACAACCGCGGGACGAGCCCGAAAATGCCCTAAGCTGCTGGGGGCGAGCTCCCGATACGAGGGGGCAAGGCCGATGGACAGCGATCACCCGAACCCAGAACCTTCACCGGACCAGCCGTCCTCTGCCTGGTCGTCCGGCCCGACCCAGAAGCGAACCTTCCCTGCCAAGGTCCTGGCCCTGACGGTCGCCGGGGTGGCCGCGGTGGCGATCGGAGCGGTGGCCTGGGCCCTGCTCGCCCTCCGGGGGACGTCCGACGTCCTGGCGGACATGGTCCCGGGCGATGCGACCGTCTACGCCACGGCGTATCTGGACCCCGCCGCGGGCCAGAAGCTGAACGTCCGGTCGCTGGCCCAGAAGTTCCCCGAGCTCCGTGACCTCGACGACCTCAACCGGCGCATCGACGAGCTCCTGGACGAGGCGCTCGCGGAGTCCGGGCTGACCTCGGGGGACGTCCGGCCGTGGCTGGGGTCGCAGGTCGGCGTGGCCGTGTGGCTGCGAGGGACCGACGTCCCGGACGCCGCGTTCTTCGTCGCGTCGAAGGACCCGGAGGCGGCCCAGGCGGCGCTCGACAAGCTCAGGTCCCTGGGGGAGGACAGCGGGGTCACTTGGACGGATCGAGAGCACGGCGGGGTGACCATCTCGTCCGGGTCGGGAGGATCGGGCTTCTACGCAGAGGACCAGGCTTATGCCATGGTCGACGGCACGGTCCTACTGGCCAGCGACCGGGAGATCCTCGAGCGAATTGTCGACACAGATCAGGGGAGCAGGGAGCGCCTTGCCTCAACCGAGAAGTTCACCAAGGCCATGGAGTCCCTCCCCGAGGAGAAGCTGGGACTGCTCTACGTCGACGTCGAGGCGGTCTTCGACCAGATCCTCCCGGCGATCGAGGCCGCCGGGGACCTGCCGCTCGGCGTCGGCGAGCTCGACGCCCTCGTGAGCGTGGGCATGGTGGTGAGGGCCGAGCCCGACGGTATCCTCGCGCAGATCGCCACGACCACGGACCCGTCGAAGCTGTCCGGAACAGGCCGGCGGGCCCTCGAAGCCCAGCCCCACGAGAACCTGGTCCTCTCCTTCACCCCCGAGAACGCCTACGGGGTCATCGCCTTCTCCGGCTTCCGGGAGAGCATGGAACAGCTGGTCAAGATCGGGAAGGAGGACCAGAGCGCGAGCTCCCAGCTGGAGCGGCTCGGCGTCGACGAGGCGATCGAGACACTGACCGGCGACGCGGGATTCGAGGCCAGCCCCGGTGGTGCCGGTGGGCTTCCCGCCGGCGCCTTCCTCATGGGAACGAACGACGAGGCGACCATGCGGGGGTTCCTGGGGAACGTGGCGGAGCTCAGTGTCGCCGCGCTGATCGATCCCTTCTCCGGGGGAGGCTTCGGGGGAGGGCCCCCGGTCTCGGAGCAGGAGGAGTACAAGGGGGTGACGATCACGTGGTTCTCCGTCCCTGACGCGGCCGCGGTGGGGGTGGCCCCGGCCTATGCCGTGACGGATGGGATGGCCATCATCGCGTCCTCTCCCGAGGAGGTGAAGGACCTCATCGACGCCCGAAGCGGCGGGGGAACCATCACCTCCGCGGCGCGATTCCAGCAGGTCATGGCGCACGCCGACGCCGAGAACACCGTCCTGTTCTATGTGGACATCGAGGTGGTCACGGCCGCGATCAGGGACGCCCTTTCTCCGGAGGAGCAGGCCTCGTTCGACGCGGACGTCCGGCCTAACCTCGACCCGCTCAAGGCGTACATCACCACCGGGACGAGCAGCCCCGAGCGCTCAATGGTGCGAATGTTCCTGTTGATCGAGTAGCGTCGCGAGCAAGGCCCCGATCAGGCAGACCGCCACGGTGATGAGGAAGATCTCCCGGTACTCGACGTGCAGCGCCGCCGCGAGCGCCCGCCGATAGGCGGCCAGCTCGCGGGCGAACACGGCGGGGTCGGTCCCGAACGGCAGGGGCGGGACGAGGTCCCTGGTGAGCTGGTGGAATCGGTGGAGTCCCCAGGCGGCCAGGGCCGCAACGCCGACGAGCATCCCCATCATCCGGCTGAGCACCAAGGCGGCCGAGGCCATGCCGTGCTGGGGGGCGGCGGTGACCCGCAGGACCACGGACGCCAGTGGAGCGATGACCAGTCCCAGCCCCAGGCCGGCGAGCACGAGGTCGGTGTCCAGCCGGGGCAGGGAGAACGCTCCGAGGTCGTGCCGGGCCACGCGCACGTCGAGCGGCCACCCCGCGACCAGCCAGTAGGCCCCCGCGGCCACGGCCAGGCCGAGCACGGCCAACGGCCGCTCACCCACTCTGCGAACCAGCAGCCCGCCGAGCACGGCTCCCACGGGCAGAGCGGCCAGGAAGCGGGTCAGCACCAGGGCCGCGCCGACCGAATCCTCGCCCAGCAGCGTCTCCGCGATCAGCGGGACGTCGACGAGCGTCACCATGAGCGCGGCCCCCGAGAGGAAACTGGCCCCGAGGGTGGCGCCGAACGGGCGGCCATGGACCCCACTCCAGTCCAGCAGGGGCCACCGCGACCGCCGCTCCATCAATGCGAACGCGGTCACCCCAGCCACCCCGGCGGCCACCGCCCAGGGGCCCCAGGCCGGCAGAACTCCCGAGGCCGGATCCGGGTTGTACAGGCCGACCACCAGGGCCGCGAGGGACGCCGTGAGCAGGACCCCGCCCGCGGGGCGCCACGGCCGGAGGTCCCCGGGGTGACGGCCGCCGGCCGGCACGCTCCGGTGGACCGCAGTAGCGGCCGCCACGGCGAGCGGGACGTTGATCCAGAACACGCCCCGCCAGCCGGCGAGGGCGGCCAAGGCGGCTCCGTACAGTGGGCCCAGAACGCTCCCCAGCTCCTGCGCTCCTCCGAGCAGGCCGAGCGGGACGGGCCGGATCCGCGCCTCATACAGGTCACCCATGAGGGCGAAGGAGACCGGAAGCAGCGCGCCGCCGGCCGCACCCTGGAGGACTCGGCCCGCAACCAGGGTCGGCAAGGAGGGGGCGGCGGCCGAGATCACCGACCCCGCGGCGAACCCCGCCAGGCACGCCTGGATGACCGCTCGCCGGCCCACCCGGTCCGAGAGCCCCGCCAGCACCGGCATCGCCGCGACGTAGCCGAGAAGGTATCCGGTGACGATCGGTGTGGCTCGCTCGAGCCGGTTGATCGGGATATCCAGGTCCCGAACGATCAACACCAGGATCGTCACCACCACGTACGCGTCCAGGGCGGCGATCAGCACGGCTACGGCCGATACCCCGGCCGCCGCCCGCCGCCGTGCCCCGGGAACGCGGTCGGCGATCACGTCGGGGGTGGGCTGATGGTCGCCGGGACGTTGAAGTCGCGGAGCGTCACGGTCAAGGTCGTGGGCTCTGTCTCTCCCCGGATCCGCACGGTCACCCGGAACCTCACCACCACAGGAACTTCAGTGCCGATCCACGCCACGGATGCCACGTCCTCATCCCCCAGCTCGAGCGGGACGAGGCCCTCGAGGATGTCCGCGCGGACCCTGGCGGTGATCCGGTACGCCTCCGTTCCATCGACGGCCTCGGCCGCTTCGGTCCGTCCCCCCTCGACCTGGGTCAGGAACTCGGCCACGCCGCCCGAGGGATCGAGCAGGTCAGTCGGATCGAACACCGTGTTGGAGATCACCGAGGGCACCTTCTGGAACCCCCCGGTCGGCCCCTGGACGTAGGTCGTCCCCCCCGACTTCACCACCTCGTACTCGACCAGCGACCCGGACTGTTCCAGGAACACGACCGCGGACGCTTCACCCTGGCGGGTGAGCACCCCTTCGGCCCTCCGGATGGCGAGCGGCCCGAGGGGGCCGACCACCTCGAGCGTGAATCCCACGGTTGACACGCGGCGCATCTCATCGGCTGCCGACTGGAGGAGCTTGCGGGCGGCCGGGAGCTCGAGCTGGCCGGAGCATGTGGCCAGGGCGAGGAGAAGGGCCGCGCCGCCTTTCCGCCGTCTCATCCTTGCCTCACTGTCTCACGCTCCCTTCGCACTCTGCTATGGCGGCGGCATGGCCCTCATCACCGGTGCCTGATGCTCGCCGAGGATCGGTGGCGGTCCGTGTGGGGTAAACACATTCGATCGGCCCGTTGACATGCGGCTTGCCGCGACGCCGGGGAGCCGATCAGACTGCGCCCGTGCTCGCGTTCCTCCTGTAATCGGGTCCTGTGCGGGGTTCTCGGACTGGGCTCGTCCGCATGGGCGTCGATGATCGGGACCTGGGATCCCCGAGCTCCAGCAATCCGCGTGGGAGGCTAGCGCTCTGCCTTCAGGACCTCGTTGATCCACCCGTACGCGGCCATGGCCGCGGGATAGCCCGCGGTGGAGATGGCGAGCACCGCCACCTGCCGGATGGCTTCAGGCTCGATGCCCTCGGCCAGCGCCTTGCGGGCGTGGGACCGGACACCTCCCTCTGATTCCCTCCCCGCGGCTATCCCGAGCTTCGCCAGGCGGCGTTCCCGCGCTGACAGAGGCCCGGCAGCGTGCAGCCGCTCGGCGAGGTTCCGATAGGCCCCCATGACCTCGGAGTACTCGGCACCGAACCGCTCGTAGACCTGGGGTAGATACTCAGGCATCGCTCCTCCTTCCCCCTCACCCATCCTCGTCGGGGCGGACCGCCGGTTGCCAGGAGCCGGCTCGATGTTCCCCGGCGCCAAAGCTCCGGCGCGTTTCTCGAAGGCTCCTCGGTATGACCGGTCGGCCGCCTGCACGTCGCGAGCCCATGATTGCCAGCTCAGCGTGCCGGCTCCCCTGACCCCCGGCCCCCGGCCGCGAGCTCCTGCTCCATGGCCCGGCGAAGCTCGGCGTCCACGATCTCCTCGGCCTCCCGCTCGACCCTGACCTTGGGGATCACCCGGCCGAGCCACCGGGGGAGCCACCAGTTCGCATTCCCCAACAGCTCCATTGTGGCCGGAACGAGGACCATCCGCACGATCGTCGCGTCCACCAATACCGCCACGGCCAGCCCCAGGCCAATCAGCTTGATCTGACGGATATCGAAACCCAGGACGAACGATAGGAATACCGCGATCATGATGGCCGAAGCAGCGGTGATGACGCGCCCCGTTGTGGCAACGCCGTTCGCCACCGACAGGGCGTTGTCCCGGGTCCTGACGTAGTGCTCCCGGATCCGGGACAGAAGGAAGATCTCGTAGTCCATAGAGAGGCCGAACAGGATGGTAAACAGCATCATCGGAGCCCAGGCCTCGAACACCTGTTTCGTGAACATTGTCCGGTCACACGGATCCCGTGCTTCGACCTGGCAAGCGGTCCGAGGCCAGAACGACGTCCTTGCCGATGCGGACCGTGCGATCTTCGGACGCCTTTCGGTCACTGGCTAGTCCATCACGCTCGACGGTGGCCGACCTCCAGCGCTAAGGACGGTCTGAGAAGCCGCATTGGGTCCAACTGATGACAGCACGCCATCGCAAGACGCTCGTGCTCTGCAACGCCGCCACGACGATATCCATCCCGAAGCAGTCTCGGCCTACGATAGGGTGATAGACCGCCATGCCGCTGGTGCGAATCGAGATCCTCAAGGGGAGGCCCGCTGCCGAGAGGCAGCATCTCCTCGACGCGGTGCATGATGCCTTAGTCCAGGCGTTCGGCATTCCCGACGACGACCGCACCCAGCGCATCGTCGAACACGATCCCGAGAACTTCGAGATTCCTCCTGGAGCAAGTGAGCGTTACACGCTCATCGAGGTCACCGCGTTTCCAGGCAGATCGGCAACCGCCAAACGGCGCCTCTACGAGGCGATCGTTCACAACCTGGAAATCGCAGGCGTTCCTGCGAAGGACATCTTCGTCGTTCTCCACGAGCCACCCATGGAGAACTGGGGTATCCGCGGTGGGAAACCGGCCAGCGAAGTGGATCTCGGCTACCGGCTGGATTTCTGACTCTGCGGACAGGACTCGCGGGTCCAAGCCTGAGCGCCTTCCGCTCAACCTCGAAGGGCCAGCTTCCGTCGGTTAGCGGTCCGGGAACCCGGCAGCTTCCACGGACAGGCCGAGCCCTGCTTCTGAGCCTGGTCCAAATGCCCTGCTCACGAGCGTGAACCGAATAAATGCACCCCACAGGTCTCGAGCTGCGTCTGGTTCCCGTTTCCTCGGGGGAGCTACGCCGGGCGTAGATGTGAGGCCAGACGCTGCCCTGAGGCGGCAGCGTCAGCCGCGCCAGCCCGGGCGAACCAGCCCCGACTCGTAGGCCATGACCACGAGCTGGGCACGGTCACGGGCCCCGAGCTTCACCATGGCCCGGCTCACGTGCGTCTTGGCGGTCGCCGGACTCACGAACAACCGCTGGGCAATCTCGTCGTTCGACAGCCCCGCCGCGACGAGCGCCATCACCTCCCGCTCCCGATCGGTCAGCGGCTCAAGACCGGCGGCCGGCTGGGGGTCCTTCGCGTGGGCTGCGAACTCTTCGATCAGGCGCTTGGTGATGCCCGGCGAGAGCAAGGCCTCGCCATCCGCCACTACCCTCACGGCTTGGAGCAGCTCTTCCGGCTCGGTGTCCTTGAGCAGGAACCCGCTCGCGCCGGAACGGATCGCCTCGAAGACGTACTCGTCGAGTCCGAATGTCGTGAGGATCACGACCCGGACGCCGGACAGACGATCGTCGCCGGCGACCCGCCGAGTGGCCTCCAGGCCGTCCATGTCGGGCATGCGGATGTCCATGAGCACGACGTCGGGCATGAGCTCGGACGCCAGGCGCACGGCCTCCTGGCCGTCGCCGGCCTCGCCCACCACCTCGATGTCTTCCTGGGCGTCGAGGAGGGATCGGAAACCCGCCCGGACCAGCCCCTGATCGTCGGCCAGCAGCACCCTGATCATGGTTGAAGCCTCTTTCGGCGCCGGACGGTTCCCGAGCGGGTCATGTTGGAACGAGGTCGCTGACGGCGTACAGGCGCCATCGGTCCGGGATCCCCTTGAGAGCGTGCTCACCCCGGTCGACGAAGCCGATTCCGGATCCGACGACGAGGTCCTTGACCGTGCTCGATACGAAGACGTCCCCAGGCGGGGCGGATGCTGCCACCCGGGCACCGATGTGAACGGCGATCCCGCCCACGTCGTCCCCCCGCAGCTCGACCTCGCCGGAGTGCAGTCCCATACGGACCTCGACGCCCCCCACCCGCAGCTCGTCCCGGATGGCCAGGGCGCAGCGAATGGCCCGAGCGGGCCCGTCGAACAGCGCCAGGAAGCCATCGCCGGTCGTCTTGACCTCGCGTCCTCCGTGCCTGGCCAGCTCCCGGCGGACCAGTGCGTCGTGGCGGTCCAGCAGGTCGCGCCATCGCTGGTCCCCGATCTCGGCCGCGCGCTGTGTGGACGAGACGATGTCGCTGAACATCACCGTGGCCAGCACCCGTCCGGCCTCCGACCCCGCCGGAAGCGGGGGTTCCCCTCCGCGGTTGGAAAACGCCGAGATCAGCCGACGGGTCACGCCCGGGGACAGCAGCGCGTCGCCCCGGGCGACGGCCCGGACTCCCTGGACGAACTCGGCTGGCTCGGTGTCCTTGACCAGGAACCCGCTGGCTCCCATCCGCAGCGCCTCGAACACGTACTCGTCCACGTCGAACGTGGTGAGGATGACGATCCGGACCCGGTCCAGTCGCTCGTCCTCGACGATCCTCCGCGTTGCTTCCAGCCCATCCATGCCGGGCATCCGGATGTCCATGAGCACGACGTCGGGCGTGAGTTCCGACGCCAGGCGTATCGCCTCGCTGCCGTCGTCCGCCTCGCCCACCACCTGGATGTCGTCCTGGGCGTCGAGCAGGGCCCGGAACCCGGCCCGCACCAGGACATGATCATCGGCGAGCAGGACCCGGATCATCAGGCGCCATCCAGGGGGAGCCGGGCCCGCACCCGGAAGCCCCCTTCGAGTCGGGGCCCGGCCTCCAGGTCTCCGCCGAGCGCGGCTACACGCTCGCGCATGCCGAGGATCCCCTTCCCGCTCGCCGGCGTCCCGTGCGCTGCGGGGCCCCGGCCATCGTCGTCGACCTGGAGGGTGAGATCGCCTTCTCCGTAGGCGATCTGCACGGTCGCCGTGGCCGACCCGGCGTGGCGGGCAACGTTCGTCAGGGCTTCCTGAACGATCCGAAACGCCGCCACGTCGACGCCGAACGGCAAGGGGCGGACCTCGCCCACGGTCTCCGTTCGGACCTGGAGGCCAGCGGCGGCGGCCCGGGATACAAGATCATCGAGCTGGCGCAGGGTAGGCGTGGGAGCCCGCGGAGCCTGCTCGTCGCCCTGTCGCAGGATCTCGAGCACGGAGCGGAGCTCCGTCAGCGCCTCCTTGCTGGCCTGCCTGATGGCGTCGAGTGCCGAGCGGGCCTGCTCGGGGAGCTCCTCGTTGACGTGGAGCGCTACTCCCGCCTGCACGTTGATCAGCGAGATGTGGTGACCCAGCGCGTCGTGGAGCTCGCGGGCGATCCGGAGGCGCTCCTCGCTCGCCCGGCGTCGTGCCTCTTCCTCTCGAATCCGGGCGGTCTCGAGGGCGCGCTCCCTACGTACCCGGACGAACTCCGCCGCAGAGAGGATAACCAGCAGCCATGCCGCCAGGCCCAGGATCGCTCCCAGGCTCGGCGCCGGCTCTCTCCCCAGGAGATAGGGGAGCCACAGGAATCCGAAGTAGCCGGCGGCCAGGCCCATGATGGCGGCCAGCCGGTGACCGGTGATCACCACGGTGAAGAACGCGACGAGCAACGAGAGGAAGATGGGACCTCTGGCGTACCCGATCACCGAGTAGGCCAGGGTGGCGCAGAACACGAAGAGGTACACGGCCACCGGGAACCGGCGCCGGGCCATCAGAGTGACCGGACCGGCGGCGAGCAGGGCGTAGGCCAGAGCGTCGAGCGGCTCGCGCTCGCGCTGGCCATGTGCAGCGAAATGCGTGAACAGAATCTGGACGGCGCCCACGCCGAGCGCGATGCCGATATCGAAGCGCCAGTCGCGCCACACTCCGAGCCATCGGCTCGGGTCTTTCTCCATCCCCTCCGTCGTAGCCACGACCCTACGGTAGATCACTGAATGGCGGCGCGACGTCGGCCGCGGGACGGGCTCCCGCGTACTGCGGGGGGAGCAGGCGGCGCGCGGCCCCTGCTCCCTACGGCGCAGCAGGGGCGTCACAGGCGGTAATTCCTCACGACGCCCCAGCCTTCATCACGGGCGGAGATGTCGTCTGCCCTGGCGCCAGTGCCCGACGCGGCGTGGATAGCGGCCATGCCGCGTGCGCCCCACGGCGTACGCGACGGGCCGAAGTGCACCGGGCGGGGCAGGTCGAAAAGCCTCCCACCGTCCGATGGTGTGCCGCCTGCTCCCCTCGAACATGGGAACCGACGCGCGAACACCCGGCTGATCGGTTGGGTCGAAGACGAGGAGGTTCAGAGATGGCGCACAGCGGACAGATCCTGGACAACCCGGTCAGCGGCGAGCGGTTCGTCTTCCACCAGACAGCCGATGACACCGAGGGAGAGCTTCTCGCGTTCGAGTTGGTCCTCGACCCGGACGGCCATGTTCCGGGCGGCCACGTCCACCCCGTACAGGAGGAGCGCTTCGAGGTGGTCAGCGGAACCATGAAGTTCAGGAAGGCTCTCAAGACCGTTGTCGCAAGACCGGGCGACACGCTCATCGTCCCACCGGGAACGTTCCACCGGTTCGCGAACGTCGGGGAGGTACCGGCGGTCGTGCGGGTGCAGGTGCAGCCGGCGCTCCGGATGGAGCAGCTGTACGAGACCACCGTGGCGCTGGCTCAGGAGGGAAGGACCTTCCGCACGGGCATACCCAAGCCACTCGACCTGGCGCTGTTCATGCGCGAGTTCGAGCCGGAGGTGAGGGCTCCCTTCGCACCGGGCCTGGTGGGCGTGGTCATGGCGCCGCTCGCCTGGCTGGCGGCGCGGCGCGGCCTCGACCAGCGATACCGGAGGGTCGAGGCTCGCGAGCTGTCCGGGGCTAGGCCCGCTGCGCCGACGCGCCCGGGAGGCGGCAAGGCCTCCGGGGCTCATCCCCACCCCGCGCGCCCGTCCTCCTCCCGGCCCGACAGAAGGGCGAGGAGGGAGACATGACTGCTGACTGGGTGATCGACACGGACGCTCTCACGAAACGGTACGGCCAGGAGGTCCTCGCGGTAGATAGCCTGACGCTTCGAGTCCGGCGCGGCGAGGTCTACGGCTTTGTCGGCCCCAACGGTGCGGGAAAGACGACAACGCTGCGGATGTTGCTTGGACTCGTCCGCCCATCCTCTGGCGCGGCGAGCGTGTTGGGCCATCACCCCGGTTCGCCGGAGGCGCTTGCGCGGGTCGGAGCAATGATCGAGGCGCCCGACTTCTACCCGTTCCTGTCCGGCAGAGACAACCTGCGGGTCATGGCACGGCATGCCGGAGTGCCCGTCGCGCGGATCGAGGACGTCCTGCGCCAGGTCGGGCTGTCCCCCCGGGGCGATGACCACTTCTCCACCTACTCCGCGGGGATGAAGCAGCGCCTCGGGCTTGCCGCCGGCCTCCTCAAAGATCCCGAGGTGCTGATCCTGGACGAGCCCACCAATGGGCTCGACCCGGAGGGGATCGCGGAGATGCGCGTGCTCATGCGGAGTCTCGGACGCGAGCATCGCACCGTACTCCTGTCGAGCCACCTCATGGCGGAGGTCGAACAAATCTGCGATCGGATCGGCGTCATCCGCCACGGCAGGTTCGCCGCCGAGGGAACGCTCGACGAGCTGCGCGGAAGGCCACAGCTGCGCGTGCGCGTCACGCCCGTGGACCGGGGGCGAGAGCTGGTTGCGGCGCTTCCCGGCGTGGAAAGCACGCGAGTCGCCGACGGCGTTCTGATGCTGACCGCAGACCCTCGCCGGGCGGGAGAGATCAATCGCCAGCTCCTCGACCACGGCCTCGTGGTCAGCGAGCTCACCCCTGTCCAAGCCTCGCTCGAGGAAGTGTTTCTCGGGCTGGTCCGTGAGGAAGGAGCGAACAGCCATGGGTAGCGTGGGCGCCGAACTGCTGCTGCTGCGAAAGCGCGCCGCGACTTGGATTCTGCTGGCGGTCGCGATCTTCTTGAGTCTGCTTTTTACCTATCTGTTGCCTTACTCCTCGTATCTGAGCGAGCCGGCAGCCGGGCGAACGGCAGCGGACCTGAGAGCGTTGTTGCCGGAGAGCGTCGTGTCGAGTGTGCTCGGGGGGTTCCCCTTCTACTTTGGCACGCTCGCCCTCATCCTGGGCGCGTTGGTGTTTGGGAGTGAATACGGCTGGGGCACCTTGAAGACCTCGTTGATGCAGCACCCGGGCCGGCTGCGCCTGTTCCTCGCCAAGGAAGTCGCCATCGTGGCCGCGCTGGCTCTGTTCGTCGGCTCGATCTTCGTGGTCGGAGCGTTTGCGAGCTACGTCGTGGCCGTACGCGAAGGCGCGGCGATCACCTGGCCACCTGTCTGGGACGCCGTGCGAGCTCTTGGCGCCGGATGGCTGATCCTCACGCTCTGGGCGCTGTTCGGTGGTCTCCTCGCGGTCCTGTCACGTGGGACGGCGCTGGCCATCGGCCTCGGGATCGTCTACGGCCTGGTCGTCGAGGGCCTCATCAGCGGATTCGGGTCGAGCCTCCAAGTGCTCCAGGACGTGACCCAGGGGTTCCTGCGTACCAATGGCTACTCGCTGGTTGCCCCCCTCCGCGACGAGGTCGTCGAGGTCGGAGGACCCGGGGCGTTCTCCGGTCCCTTCGTCGACGCCTGGCAGGCGCTGTTGGTCATCACCGCTTACCTGTTCGTCTTCGGGGGCATCTCGGCACTGATCCTGCAGCGGCGTGACGTCACCTGACACCGTGATTCGCGCACAACCCACGTGTGGTTGGAACTGCACGCAAGGTGGCCAACTTATCCCTGCCAGCGCACCGCCGAGCTCCTCGTGGTACTTGACCTGATCGCTCAACAGCTCTTCGGTGTGCATGACGCCCGCCTCCGTACTCCTCGTGGCCTTGAGCAGGAATCGCGTCGCCGCGTCTCCATACCAACTCCATCCCGGCGGGCTCGATCGGTCCGAACCCCCTTCTACCGCCGCCTCACAAGCCATGCCGGCAGAGGATATTTCGGACGCGGTGGTAGCGGGGACGTTACCGAATTCAGGGAAGCCATACGATGGGCCCCGCGGCGGGAGGCGCACCCTGGGGAAGGGGAACCGGCTGGAGCCCACCCCGAGCTATCTGGAATAGGCGCCCGTCCTGGGACAGGAAAGCCGTGCCGTCCCCGGCGAACGTCGCGCCGATCCCTCCACCGATCTCGGCCACGAACTCCGGCTCATGAGACTCCGCATCTGGGGCTGCCGGGATCCGAAACACGCCGAGTTGCTCGCCCAGCTCACCGAGGACCAAAACGTCGGCTGCGTCGGGCGACCACGCCAACACACGGCCGACGCGGAGTTCACTTCCCTCGCTACGGATCTCCGATGGGCTGCCCTCTCCCGGCCGGTAGAGCGCGGTCGATCCCATCGGCCCGGATAACCAGAGTTCATCTTGCTGCCGCGCCACGCGTCTGAGCCCCGATGTCTTGGGCTGCGGCACACGGGTCAGGAGCAGGTCGCCCTCAGGAGAGACCGAGAGGATCGCGTACCCCTGCAGATTCAGTCCAGACAGGTTGGAGCCAACGAAGAAGGTGTCTGCGCGGCTGGGGGACGCTCGGGTGTAGTAGGTCAGAGCCTCGCCGCGAACGATGGATAAGAGCTCGCTGCACAGGACCCGCTGGGACAGGACCACTTTGTTGCTCCACGGAGGGTCGCCCGCCACGTTGACGGCGATCGCGCGGAGGCACTTGCCTCCTCCGGAGCTCCGTCGCGCTGCCACCACGGTGAAGCCCGTGGGATCCCACGACACATGGTCACCTCGGGCGACCCGCTTCAGGCGGTCGGCCGGCCCCGTGCTTCGTATGACGTACGCTGCCTTCATCCCGCCCGGACGGTCCGATGCGAATGCGATCCATCCTCCATAGGACCCGAGCAAGTCGCTCGTCGCGGGGATCCGCGGACCTTGGAGCAGGCTCCCGCTCGCCAGATCGAGCAGCCACAGACGCTGCCACTCGGAGCCCAGGTTGACTGCATAGGCGAGCGTACCGAGGGCGGGATGGAGGTCAGGCCGCTCGTCGGGCGGACTCGGTCGCGAATAGGCCAAGGCCCAGAGGAGAGCCAGGACCGCGATCCCGGCAACCGGAGCGACCAAGGCGCCCAACAAACCCGCCCTTCGGTGGACAACGCGTGGCTCTGTGAGAGCGTCGATCTCCGAGTCGCCCGCCTCCGGGGATAGGTGAGCTGGCGCCCACCCGCCTCCGGGCGCAAGTCTGGACGTCCCTTCCAGTGCGGGCGCCTCGCCGACTCCCAAACCCGGCGCATCTGGCCTGGAGTTCCGGCGTGCAGGCCGGAAGAGTGACACCCCGCAGTGGGGGCAGGTGGTCCGGCGGGTTCGGCCGGACCAATCGCAGCGGAGGCAGACGCATCTCCTCACGGGGCCCCCCAAGACGCCTGTCTTCGGTGTGGCCACGTTTCGAATCGAGCTTTCGCTCTTCGAACTTTGACTCTCCTCGTTTTCACTGCTCTCGGACCCGGCAGAGCCTAGTCTTCTTCGAGACCCTTGAGCGCCGACTCAGCGGCCTCCATCGTGCCGAAGTCCTCGACGGTCGCGATTCGGCGTCCCTCGAAGCTGAATGCGCTGACGACAGGGTCGAACCCGTCGACCCGTGCGCTTAGGAGGACATGTGCTGGCGTCGAACGCATCTCGTCGAAGGTAATCGTGACACCAGATTCCATACGCCTGCGGAACATGGTGAAGATGTCCTCGCGGTTGCGGCAATGCGGTCCCTTCGGGTCCACGTTGGTCCAGCGCGCATCCTCGGCATATATCTCTCCGAGGCGCTCGAAGTCACCGCGGTCGTACGCATCCATCGTGTCGAACATGAGGCGCATCGTGTCCTGCGCGTCCATCCTCCACCTCCTCCGCTCGGCCGCGCACCGTCCCTCCGCAAGTATCGCCTAGTTGCACGCAATCGTGTACCTCGCGCACTCGGCACGCACCGCCCCGAACGCGATGCACTATGGCCTGGCTGCGGCGGCCTCCGGAAGCCTCTAGTGTGCGAAAACACACAGGCCCTCTGACCGGCTTGATTCCGAAGCTGGCCGCGGCGCTCCGCTCGTCATTCCGGGCTGTCGGCGGCGGGCGGTACAGTAACCGCGTGCTTGAGACGTTCCACCCTGCGGTCCGCACCTGGTTCGAGCGCCGCTTCCCGGAGGGGCCGACTCCACCCCAGTCGGGGGGCTGGGCCGAAATCGCCGCGGGTCGCGACACGCTGATCGCGGCGCCCACCGGCTCGGGCAAGACGCTCGCCGCGTTCCTGGTGTGCATCGACCGGCTGTACCGAGCCCACCACGCGGCCGTCGGTCTCCTGGACGGACCCCAGGTCGTCTACGTCTCCCCGCTGAAGGCCCTGGCGGTCGACATCCACCAGAACCTCGAGGCGCCGCTCCGAGAGATCGGCGAGGTGGCCGCGGAGCTGGGACTCGCCGCCCCCCAGGTCCGGGTCGCCGTTCGGACCGGAGATACGGCCGCGTCGGAGCGGGCGGCGATGCTGAGGCGCCCGCCTCATTTCCTGATCACCACCCCGGAATCCCTGTATCTCCTCGTGACCGCGGAGCGCAGCAGGGGGATACTCCGCGGCATCCAGACGGTGATCGTGGACGAGATCCACGCCGTCGCCGGGAACAAGCGGGGATCGCACCTTGCCCTCACGCTGGAGCGGCTCGCCCATGTCGCCCAGGGGGCGCCACAGCGGATCGGGTTGTCGGCGACCCAGCGGCCGATCGAAGCGGTGGCCCGGCTCCTGGCGGGCGCCGGGGCCGACCGATCGAACCCCGACGGCTCTCCTCGGTGCTCGATCGTCGACATCGGACACCAACGCGACCTCGATCTCGTCCTCGAGCTTCCCGACGACGAGCTCGGGGCCGTCGCCTCGGCCGAGCAGATGGGCGAGATCCTCGACCGGATCGCCCAGCACGTGAAGGGCCACCGGACAACCCTCGTGTTCGTGAACACCCGGCGGATGTCAGAGCGCGCCGCCCACCAATTAGGAGAGCGCCTCTGCGAGGACCAGGTGGCCGCCCATCACGGGAGCCTGTCGAAGGACCGCCGACTGCGGGTGGAAGCCCGCCTGCGAGCCGGGGACCTCCGAGCGCTGGTGGCCACGGCGTCCCTGGAGCTCGGGATCGACATCGGGCCGGTGGAGCTCGTCTGCCAGATCGGCTCGCCGCGGAGCTTCGCCACGTTCCTGCAGCGGGTGGGCCGCTCGAACCACACGCGGTTTGGGACTCCTCGGGGCGTGCTGTACCCCACCAGCCGGGACGAGCTCGTGGAGTGCGCGGCGCTCCTCCGCGGGGTTCGGGCCGGCCGGCTGGACGCGATCATCCAGCCGGTGGCCCCGCTCGACATCCTGGCCCAGCAGATCGTGGCGGAATGCGCCGCCGAAGACTGGTCGGAGAGCGATCTCTTCGAGCTGATTGGTCGGGCAGCCCCCTTCATAGGGGTCTCTCGAGAGGACTTCGATGACATCGTCGAGCTCGTCTCCGAGGGGATCCGCACCGGGAGGGGGCGGCGGGGCGCGTACCTGCATCGCGACCGGATAAACGGGCGTCTCCGGGCCCGCCGCGGGGCCCGCCTGGCCGCCCTGACCTCCGGTGGGGCCATCCCCGAGACAGGCGACTACCGGGTGGTGGCAGAGCCCGACGACACCTTCGTCGGGACCGTGAACGAGGACTGGGCTATCGAGAGCATGGCCGGCGACGTGTTCCTGCTCGGCACGACCTCGTGGCGGATCCGCCGGGTGGAGCCGGGGACCGTTCGGGTGGTGGACGCCCAGGGCGCGCCGCCCTCGGTGCCGTTCTGGCTGGGTGAGGCCCCCGGTCGGACCGAGGAGCTGTCGGGGGAGGTTTCGGGCGTCCGGATGGAGGTGGGGGCGCGCCTCCTGGCCGGCGACGCCGATGGCGCCCGCCGCTGGCTGGAGGAGGATTGCCGGATCGATCAGGCGGCTGCCGACACGATCGTTCGCTACCTCGGGGCAGGGCTGGCCGCGCTGGGGGTGCTTCCCACGAAGGACACGATCGTCCTCGAACGGTTCTTCGACGAGAGCGGCGGGATGCAGCTCGTGGGGCACGCCCCATTCGGAGCGCGGCTCAATCGAGCGTTCGGTCTCGCCCTTCGGAAGCGGTTCTGTGTCACGTTCGACTTCGAGCTTCAGGCCGCGGCGAGCGACGACGCGATCCTCCTCTCTCTCGGCCCCCAGCACAGCTTTCCGCTGGAGCGCGTCCCCAAGTTCCTCGCATCGAAGACGGTGGAGGGCGTGGTCCGCCAGGCCGTGCTCACCTCCCCAATGTTCGCCGCCCGCTGGCGGTGGAACCTGAACCGCGCACTCGCCGTGCTCCGGATGCGGGGCGGCCGGAAGAACCCGGCCCCCATCCAGCGCATGGAGGCCGACGACCTCATGGCTGCGGTCTTCCCCACGCTCGCCGCGTGCCAGGAGAACGTGGCGCCGGGCCCACTGGAGATCCCCGATCATCCCCTGGTTCGGCAGACGCTCGACGACTGCCTGCACGAGGCCATGGACATCGACGGCCTGCGGGAGCTCGTGGCGAGGATCGAGTCCGGCCGCGTCGATGTAGTAGTGCGCGACACCACCGAGCCATCTGTGTTGGCCCACGAGATCCTGAACGGGCGGCCCTTCACCTATCTGGACGACGCCCCGCTCGAGGAGCGCCGCAGCCGGGCCGTCCAGCTCCGCCGGGGCTTGCCCGTGGAGGCGCGTGACCTTGGCCGGCTCGATCCCGACGCCATCGAGCGGGTACGCCAGGAGGTCCGGCCTGACCCCCGCGACGCCGACGAACTGCACGACCTGCTGATGACGGTGGTCGGGCTTCGCCCGATCCAGGATTGGCGTCCCTGGTTCGACGAGCTGGTCGAGGAGCACCGGGCCCTGACGGTGTACGGGGCGAGCGCGGAGCTATGGTGCGCCGTAGAGCGGAGCCCCGCGCTCGAGCTCCTCTTCCCCGGAGCATCGGTCAAACCGGACCATCGATCACCAATCGCCGCACCGCCGATCGACCGAGATGCTGCGGCCGCCGAGCTGCTCCGGGGACACCTCGAATACCGGGCCCCCTCCACGGTGCGCGAGCTTGCAGAAGCGACGGGGCTGCCGGAATCGGACGTCGCGATCGCCGTCGCCCGGCTGGAGGGGGAGGGCTTCGCGTTCCGGGGGCATTTCGCCTCGCCGGATGGCCCCGAGGAGTTCTGCGCCCGGCGCCTCCTGGCTCGCATCCACGGCTACACGCAGCAGCGGCTGCGGCGCGAGATCGAGCCCGTGACGGCCCAGGACTTCATGCGGTTCCTCCTGCGATGGCAGCACGCGGTGCCGGGGACACGGCGAGAAGGGCGCCTTGGGGTGCTCGCCGTGGTCGAACAGCTCCAGGGGTTCGAGGTGGCGGCCGGGGCCTGGGAGGACGCGGTCTTGCGCTCCCGAGTAGAGGGCTACCGAGGCGAGTGGCTGGACGACCTCTGTCTCTCCGGTGACGTGACCTGGGGGCGGCTCTCGGTACGAAACGGCGAGGCGGACGAGACTCCCCGCCGCAGCGGCATGACGCCGTCGCGGGTGACTCCGATCACCCTGGCGATCCGCGACGACCTCCCGTGGCTGCTGCAAGCGGCACGCGCGGGTCGCACTCCGCCGGAGCCCGGGCCCGGCCGGACGGGCGATGTTCTCGATGCGCTGCGGGGCCACGGCGCGCTCTTCCCGTCCGACCTCGCGACGCTCACGCACAGGCTGCCCGGGGAGGTCGCGGAGGGCTTGTGGGAGGCCGTGGCTCGAGGGCTGGTTACGGCCGATGGCTTCGAGGCGGTGCGTTCTCTCCTCTACCGGCGGCCTGTCGCCAGGACGCCGGACCGGCGCCGGCTCCGAAGGGGGAGCGGAGGGACCGCGGCCAGATCGGCCGGGCGGTGGTCGCTGCTTCCGGGCGTGGCCGCCACCGAGGACGCCGACGAGCTGGCCGAGGCCGTCGCCGAGCAGCTGCTGGCCCGATGGGGCGTGGTGTTCCGCGACCTCTTGGTCCGCGAGACGCTCGCGGTGCCGTGGCGCGAAGTGCTGTGGGCGCTGCGGCGGATGGAGGCCCGGGGAACGATCCGGGGCGGCCGGTTCGTGAATGGCTTCTCCGGCGAGCAACACGCGGCTCCGGAGGCCGTCGATGCGCTCCGGTCCGTGCGGAAGCTGAAGCGCTCGGGGGAGACCATTCGGATATCGGCGGCGGACCCGCTGAACCTCGTCGGGATCGTTCTGCCGGGCCCCCGCGTGCCGGCGCTTCCGACGAACTCGCTCACCTACATCGACGGCGCCCCGGCTCCCTCCGAGGCGCTCGCCTGATCCGACGAGGGCGCCGCCCCGGGCCGGCCGCGGCATTCGCATCACGGAATCGCTGGAAGATCGCGCACGTCGCCGGTGAGGAGGTCATCCGCTACCATTCGCGGCAAAGTGGCAGGCATGGGTCGAACTCCGACGATGCTCGCGCAGGAGCATCGCTTGCTGGTGGGGGACTCGAACCCCGAACCTGCCGATCAAGAGTCCGGTCGGGGAGTGCTGGTCAGAGAAGCAGATGAGCTCTGACCTGTGGGGTTTGCGTCGCTACACAACCCATCATTCGTGACGTTTCCCGGTCCATCACGGGGATTTGACGGGGGACAGGTCAGGCTGTCGCGTTGCCATTTTGGACGGGCAGTCGGTCGCCAATCGCCGACGCGGAGGAATCACTGCAGGAACCACGGCGCCCACGGCATACAGCACGGGTGATCGACCGGGAGTCCTGATGATTCGAACGCAAGACTCAGAGAAGACCTAGGACGATGAACGTGCGGGAGGCGCACCAGGACCGGCCCCAGCATCGACCACGTCTCAGTGGGCTGTTCGCGCCCCGAGGAATGACCGGTCGCCGATCCACAGACCGGGGGGCGCGGCCAGCAGCACCGCGATCGCATCCAGCCGCGGCGCGTACTTCGTCCGCTTCTCGGTGAAACGGGCAAACGCGTCGTCCACCGGTCGAATCGAGAAGCCGTCGTCCTTCATATCCTGCAGCACGTCCTCGAACTCGTCGCGTTGGATCACCGTCTCTCGCTCCGTCAGCCGAAAGTAATAGAAGAGGTCCTCCACCGCGTGGACTCCCGTTCCATACAAGAGCTTCGCGCGTTCGTCGGGCTCGCCTTCCACCGTGGTGATGATGAGCGTGGCCGCGTCGAGCACGGAGCCGAGCGCAGTCACCCACGACGTGTAGTCGTGGGGCGAACGGAACAAGGCGAGTAGAGGATAGGACATGTGGGTCTCCAGGACATCGGCCACCCATCGCTCCCACTCCGCGAACAACTCCGGCAACGACGAAGCCACGCCCGCGCTGCCCATCCGGTGGAGCAGCTCGGGGCCCGAGGGAGGGGATCCGCCCCGCGCGTCGAGCAACAGCACGCCGACCTCTCGGCGGTTGAAGGCTTGATACAGCACCGGGAGGTAGGCAATCACGACCGCGAACAGCCCGAGGCCGGTCGCCCCCGCGACGACCGCGATGGCTCGGGTCCATCCGGTGGGGACGCCGCTGCCGAACCCGAGCGTGAACAACGATGTCCCGCTGGCGTACATGGCGTCTGCGAACGAGCCGTCGCTCTGCCCCAGCCCATGCACGAACGCGGGGCTCCATAGGATCAGGGCGTAGCCCAGCAAGGCCAGGAAGACCCAGCCGACCAGCAGAACGAAAAAGAAGAAGGGCGCCGCCGCGGCCAGGACCCGCTCCCGGGCCGGAATCGTCTTGCGGCGTACCCCGATCCATCTCCAGGGGCGCCACATCGGCTGGAACAGGATTCGACTCAGGCGGACCCGCCCGCGTGCTGCCCGCGGCATGACGAGGGTCCGGAACACATCGAGCAGCGTCCAGAGAAGGATCAGGATGCCCGTGGGGAGCGCAATCCACCGCATCGGCCCAGCCTACCTGGGCGTCTACGCTGAATGTTGAAGGGTGCACTTATTGAGATCCGGCCGCTGACCTGGTGGCTTTCGAGGCTGGCGGCCAACTCCTTGGGTGGGAGGAGTCCTGCGGGGGTGACGACTGGCCAGACTCGGCCGGCTCCGATTGAGGACTCGCGGGTCCAAGCCTAGGCGCCTTCCGTCTTGAAGAAGCCGACGCTGATGGTCTGGTTCCCGCTCCGCTCGAGCGCCAACACCTCCAACTCGTACACGGTGTCGGGTTCGAGGAACTCCACCGGCACGCTGAGGCTGTTCACCGTTGCCGGCACGTGCACGTCATAAGTGGGTCGGGAGAACCCGTGGGGATCATCCTCCACCTCCTTTGTGACGATCACCTCATAGCCGGTGATGTCCACCGGCCCGCCGGCCACCGTCTTGGTGACGTGCTCCCAACGGATCACCAAATCCTCCAGTGACACCGGGTCCTTCTTGGTGCCGCGGGGCTCTTCTGCGATCACGGGTGAGGTGATTGTCGGCGGCGCGGGCACATCGTGGGTGAAGGTGGCGCTGCCCACCAGGATCGTTCCGTCGAACGACTCTGCCCTTACCGCGTACTCGCCCTCCGGGAACGCGGCCTCCAGATCGGCGAATGAGAACTCCGAGCTCGGGGGCTCCCTGGACTCGAAGAAGATCCCGGCCATCGTCAGGTCGCGCAGTTGCCCCTGAGGACCCACCTCAAGCACTGGCCGTCCGCTGGGATCGAACACGCATAGTGTCTTCCAACCGTGGTCGTCGAACGCACCGTGAACACCCAGGTCATCATCGGTGAAGTTGTACTCGATGATCAGCTTTGCGGTCGCGATCGGTGTCGTCTGCTCTTGTTTCACAGACTCGGGGAGGCATGACCCGGTCAAGGTGTCCTGCAACACTCGCTGTATTCCTTGGCCGGGTGCTGAAGGCCCGTCGCTCGCACTGGCCACCAGAGCGCCGCCGCCCAGCGCGATGGCCATCGCAGCCGCACCTGCCAGCATCTTCTGTCGTTGCATGATGACTCCTTTCTTGATGCCAGCTTCTCGTTCGAATGGAGCTATTCGGCTACGGCCCGTTCGAGGCGGCGTCTGTGCCGAAATCTGGAGCCATTGCTGCCACAATCTGACCAGCGGGTCACTGGGTTAGGGATCACCGCTGGTTCGGCCCTCCTTTCCCTCCGGTCGGACCGCTCGTGCCGTCTGACTTCGTGGGATCAGGATGTCGGGTGAGCGATGAGAGGACGATGAGTGGAGAGATGGCTTCCCGGCCTACCCCAGTACCCGGAGGACCAAGAGCGTTCCCCACCTCGACCGAGCACGCGTGCGCGCCGACGATCGCTTGGAGTGGTGCCTCGGCGGGAATCGAACCTGCGACACGCGGGGTTAGGAAACGCCCTGCCGCGTTCTGTGGCGCAGCGAGGCCCTTGGCGGCGTCCTCAATCTCGTGCTCATTGAGTCCTACGGCTACCACATGTATCGAGACCCAGGCGCGAGCAGCGGTACTGGGGCGACTGACTTGGACGCTCGCCGAGGTTGCCGAGCTGATCGACGAGACGCCTCGCGTTCGCAGCATCGTCCTGGACGTCCCCGACTGGCCCGGTCACCGCGCCGGCCAGCACGTGGACGTGCACTTGACTGCCGAGGACGGTTACCAGGCCCAGCGCAGCTACTCGATCACCTCCGCGCCCGAAGACCACCGTTTGATGCTCACCGTGGAGCGATTGACCGATGGTGAGGTGTCGTCGTACCTGGTCGGCGAGCTGCGCCCCGCAGACACGTTCGAGCTCCGCGGGCCGATCGGTGGCTACTTCGTGTGGGAGACGCGCATGGGCGGGCCGCTCCTTCTCGTCGCCGGAGGCTACGGGAGGCTAGATGGACACAGAAGCCAGGGTCGATGGTAATGGGATAGCGGGCGCTCTTGGCGAGGTGTTCGTCTACGAGATGACATCTGCTTGGATCGCCTGCGGTGTGGCGAGGTGGAGCCGATCGGAGCGGAAACATGCGTACATGCGGGCCCCCGGCATCGTCCTGCGCTGCTGTCACTGCCTGGAAGTGCTGACGACTCGCGACGACGCAGATAGGGCGAGACGGATCGGAGAGTTCTATGCGGACCACCGTTCAAGGTCATGAATCAAAGCCTTCGGGAGCTCGTCGACAGCCGCGACCGGTACGTGTATGCGTCCCCGATATCGGTGGCGACGGGGTGCGTGCGCCGGGCGATGACCGAGAATGAGGTCGTCGCTCTTCCGTCCGCGCCTGAGGATGACGAGGACGCCTCATCCCCAGAACTAGGCCCCCACGCTCAGGCACTATCTGCGGCCTTCTCGACTCGATCTGAGCTCACGCCCGATTCACCTACGTGGCATCCGCCTCGCGCCGCCTCACCCTTCGCACTAGATTCGGCCACGCAACCGTTCGAAGGGAGGGGCCCGTGCGCACGCGCATCGTGCTGGCGGCCGCCCTGGTGATCGCGCTCGTGGCCGCGGCGTCGCTCATGGCCGCGGGGTCGGCCGTGGGCGCGACTCCGGGAGGAACGCTCGAGTTCCGATGACCTTCTCCCTGGCGTTGTCTCCGTCGAACCCGAACAACGGCACGACGAGCCCTTTCCCGTGGTGAGTTCTCGCCACGATAGGGTGGAACGAACCGACCATCTCGGGTTTGTTCCCGCCTAGGTCCGGCGGTAGAGCCGGACGGAGAGCGGCACGAAGATCACCAGGATGGCCAGGAACCACGCCGTCGATTGCCACAGGTGCGTCATGAGGTTCTCGCCGGCCGGGTTGAGTGGCCCGAGCGTGAGGTCGCGGAACGTGTCAACCCAGATCGACACGGGGTTGACATTGGACCAGGACTGGAGCCAGTGGGGGAACGTGTCCGCCGGGACGAACGCCGTGCTGGCGAAGACGAACGGGAAGATCAGGGTGAAGCTCGCTGCCTGCACCGCCTCCACGCTCTTCAGGGACAGGCCGGCGAAGGCGAACATCCAGGTGAACGCGTATCCCACCGAGAGCGCGCCGGCCAGCGCGAGCATCCCCTTGGGGAGTCCCGCGTGGAGCCGGAAGCCCACCAGCACGGCCACGACCAGCATCAGGATCACCTGGACGGCGATCGCGGCGCTGTCGGCGAGCGTGCGCCCTGACAGGACGGCCGACCGGGCCATGGGCAGCGAGCGGAACCGATCGACCAGGCCCTTCTTCAGATCCTCGGCCAGGCCGACCCCCGTCTGGGTGGCGGCGAAGATGGCCGTCTGCACGAAGATCCCTGGCATCAGGAAGTCGACGTACGGCAACCCCGGGGGAAGGGCGAGGCTCATGGCGCCACCGAAGACGTACACGAACAGCAGCACGAACATCACCGGCTGGATCGTGGAGAACACCAGGAGGTCGGGCTTCCGAACGTAGGTGATGAGGTTCCGCTTCGTCAGGACCCAGCCGTC
>JBOGVG010000168.1:0-8261 GCA_050692435.1 Actinomycetota bacterium | reverse complement strand
CTCTCCCGCAACCGGGCGGGCCTTGATCAGCGCCTGCCGCTCCCACGTCGCGGCCTGCGAGCCGTAGTACTCGCGCATGGCGTCGAGCGACCGGGACAGCGCACCCCCGCGCCCGCCGGGCCGGAGGGTGGGGTCGACCCGGAACGCGATGCCTTCGGCGGTGGGGTCGGAGAGTAGCCGGATGATCTCCGCTGCGTGCCGTTCGGCCCGGTCCTGTCGCTCGCTTCCGCCGCCCTCGTGAACGAACACCACGTCGACGTCCGACGCGTAGTTCAGCTCCTCGCCGCCCAGCTTGCCCAGGCCGGTCACTGCCAGGCCCGACGGCGCCGCGGTCCGGCAGGCCACCGCCAGGCATGCCGCGGCGATCGCGCTGATCTCCGCGACGACCTCTTCCAGCGTCGCGCCGCCGAGGTCCCGAGAGGCCACGCGGACCATGGCCCGTCGGCGGAATCGCCGGAGGCCGTCGGACGGCCCGAGGCGCTCGACGTCGGCAGCCAACTCCGCGTCGAGCTCCCCGCGGCCCCGAACCCCCACGTCGGCCAGCGCCTCGGTCTCCTCGGGGTGAGCCACCAGGAAATCGGCCGCGGCGGTCGAGAACCCGAGCAGCCGCACGGCGACGGGAAGGACGTCCTCCCTCGCGAGCACCTCGCGAGCCCGGGGGTCCTCGCCGACACGGGAGACCGCTACCCGCGCGAGCTCGGGATCGGGCGCGTCGGCCAGCGTCCGCCCCATGACCTCGGGAGTCAGCACGCAGCCTCCCGAAGCGTCACCGCGGCCAGCGCCACCGACCCTCCGCCCACGACAGCAGTGCGAACACCGGCGTCGCCACCGCCAGGAGGAACAGCCCGCTCCACGCGGCGCTGGAGAGCTCCCCGTCGCCGCCGATGATCACGACGCCGAACACCAAGACCACGGCGAGCAGCACGACGTACCCCCCGGCCTCGATGACGCCCACGTACCGGAAGAACCGCCCGAGGGTGCGCACCGTGAGCGGCTCGGACCGGGGCGGCCGGGGAACGGGGTGCCGCGCGGCGTAGATCGCCAGGAGGATGAACAGCGCGTAGGCGGAAAAGACCGGGACGACCACCGTCCGCACGATCACAGACGGCCCCGCATGAAGAACTCCCATCCCCGGATGAACAGGTGCCACCCCAGCCACAGCCACAGTCCGAACAGCACCCACCGCCCGAGGACCGGACGCATGAACGCCCGGAACATGTCGGAGAGCGTGGGCCACGGCGGCCCCCAGGCGAGCCCCAAGCCCTGCCACAGGAACAGGACGCCGAAGATCACGATCCAACCTGCCACCGGGACGGCGCGCATCCGGGACTCCCTCTCCTCGCTCTCCCCCCTCACGGAGGGAGCGTACCCCCCCGCCGGGCGCGCGACGGCCAGAGTTAACGCTGTCGTAACAGGCCCCCACGCCCGGCCGTGTAGCCTCGGGCCATGGCGCTCACGGCCGAAGCCGAATACGTGCTGCGCACCGTGGAGGAGCGGGGCATCCGGTTCGTCCGCCTGTGGTTCACCGACGTCCTGGGGTTCCTGAAGGCCTTCACGATCACGTCTCAGGAGCTCGAAGGCGCGCTCGCCGAGGGGATGGGGTTCGACGGCTCGTCCATCGACGGGTTCTCCCGGATCGAGGAGTCCGACATGGTCGCGGTCCCGGACCCCTCGACGTTCCAACTGATCCCGTGGAAGACCGAGGCCCAGGTGGCTCGGATGTTCTGTGACGTGTTGGACCCCGACGGCACCCCGTTCGAAGGCGACCCCCGCTACGTGCTCAGGCAGCAACTCAAGCGGGCGGCGGACCTCGGCTTCACGTTCTACGTGGGCCCGGAGCTCGAGTACTTCTACTTCAAGGCTCTCGAGGATCCGAAGTTCCTCGACCAGAGCAGCTACTTCGACGAGACCCCTCTCGACGTGGCCACCGACTGGCGCAAGCGGACGGTGACGTATCTCGAGTCGATGGGCATCCCTGTGGAGTACGTCCACCACGAGGTGGCGCCGTCGCAACACGAGATCGACCTGCGGTACACCGACGCGCTCACTATGGCGGACAACGTGATGACGTACCGCCTGACGGTGAAGGAGGTGGCGCAGGAGTTCGGCATCTACGCGACGTTCATGCCAAAGCCGGTGCAGGGCGTGAACGGAAGCGGGATGCACACGCACCAATCCCTGTTCCATGGCGACCGCAACGCGTTCTTCGACCCGAGTGACGAGTACCACCTGTCGAAGGTGGCCAGGCACTACATCGCCGGCGTCCTGGAGCATGCGCCGGAGATCACGCTGGCCACGAACCAGTGGGTGAACTCCTACAAGCGCCTCGTGCCCGGCTACGAGGCGCCGGTGTACGTGTGCTGGGCCCGGCGGAACCGGTCGGCCCTGGTGCGCGTGCCGATGTACCAGCCCGGCAAGGAGGAGTCGACGCGGATCGAGTATCGCTCGCCGGACCCTGCGTGCAACCCGTACCTCGCGTTCGCCGCCATGCTCGCGGCGGGACTGGCGGGGGTGGAGGGCGAGTACGAGCTTCCCCCCGAGGCATCCAACAACATCTACGAGATGACCGAGGACGAGCGGAAGGCCGCCGGCATCCGCTCGCTACCCGAGGACCTGTACGAGGCAATCCAGCTGGCGTCGGAGTCGAAAGTGGTCCGGGAAGCCCTGGGAGAGCACGTCCTGGAGTTCCTGCTCCGCAATAAGCGCGAGGAGTGGGACTCCTACAAGGCCTACGTGACGCCGTATGAGCTGGAGCGGTATCTACCGATCCTCTAGGGCCAGGGCCGGGCCGGCCAGACGTTCGGGGGAGCTGGCCGAACGGCGCGCTCGCGCCCTATAGTCGTCCGAACCAAGGGGTGCGTCATGGCCGACGAGCACGAGCTCACGCGGGCCTTCCAGGAGGCGGCTCGCCGGCGCGCCGACCTCCACCACGCCCTGGTCGACGTGGAGCGGGCCATCTCCAGCCCCGCGGCGGGGCGTTTGGAGGCGTGGACCGGGGACGTGGTCAAGCGTCTCACGATCCTCCGCGAGGCGATCGATGAGCACATCGAGGTCACGGAGCGCCAGGACGGGCTGTACGATGAGATCCTGCACCGCGCGCCCCGACTGTCCGGCCAGGTCGAGCGGCTGCGCATTGAGCACCCTTCGCTGCGGGACGGGACCATCCGCCTCATCGAGCAGTTCCATGCCATACCGATCGGGGACGGCTGGTCGCTGGACGATGCCCGGGACGACGTCCAGCGCCTCTTGGGGAAGGTCGTGAAGCATCGCCAGGCCGGGGCCGACCTGGTCTGGGAGGCCTACAATCTGGACATCGGCGGAATCGAGTAGCAGGCGCCCTCCGTTCAACTTCCCGGCTACGCTTTCGGTGTGGTCCGCATCGCGCTCGGCCAGATCAACACGACCGTCGGAGACCTCGAGGGAAACATCGAGAAGATGGCGTCCTGGGCGAGCCGCGCGAGCGAGGCCGGCGCCGACCTCATCTGCTTCCCCGAGCTCGCAGTCACCGGCTATCCGCCGGAGGACCTCGTCCTTCGCTCGGCGTTCGTCGACGACAACCTTGAGGCCCTGGACGACCTGGCCCGGCGGACGGCGGCCGGCTGCGCGGTCCTGACCGGATTCGTTGACCGAAGCGCGGTCGGACTGCACAACGCCGCCGGGCTGCTCGTCCGCGGCGGCGTGGCGGCCCGGTACCACAAGGTGAAGCTCCCGAACTACGGCGTCTTCGACGAGAAGCGGTACTTCCTCCCGGGCGAGGCGGCATGTACCGTTCGGCTCGGGTCCTCCGCCCTCGGCGTCTCGGTGTGCGAGGACGCGTGGACGCCGGGGCCGCCGTTCGAGGAGTACGCCCGGGGGCGGGTCCCCGCAATCCTGAACATCAACGGCTCCCCGTATCACCGGCACAAGATCGCCGAGCGCCTGGACATCTGCCGGGACCGGGCCCGCGAGACCGGCGCCTGGATCGTGTACGTGAACACGATCGGCGGCCAGGACGAGCTGGTGTTCGACGGCGGCAGCATGGTGGTCTCGCCCCAGGGCGATCTGGCGCATCATGCCGCGATGTTCGAGGAGGAGTTGCTCGTCTGGGAACTGATGGAGGTGGAGGAAGGCCACTGGTGGTCCGTCGCGCTGGGATCGGAGGAACGCCCGCCGTGGCCGGAGGGTCCCGAGGAGGTCTACCGCGCACTCGTCCTCGGGCTTGGGGACTACGCGCGCAAGAACGGGTTCCGGGAGGTGGTGCTGGGCCTGTCCGGCGGGATCGACTCTGCGCTCACGGCGACCCTCGCCGCGGACGCCCTCGGGTCGCGGGCCGTGCGAGCCCTGGCCATGCCCTCGCCGTACTCGTCGGCCGAGAGCGTGGAGGACGCGGTTCAGGTGGCGGAGCGCCTCGGCATCCGCATCGAGGAGGTTCGCATCGACGACGTGTACAAGGCCCACGTCGCGGCACTGGAGGACCCGTTCCGCGGAACGGACGAGGGCGTCGCCGAGGAGAACATCCAGGCCCGGATCCGGGGCAACCTCCTGATGGCCATCTCGAACAAGCTCGGTGGCCTCGTGCTGGCCACGGGCAACAAGAGCGAGTACGCGGTTGGCTACTCGACCCTGTACGGCGACATGGCCGGGGGGTTCGCACCGATCAAGGACGTCCCCAAGACGCTGGTGTACGAGCTGGTCCGGTGGCGGAACGAGCAGGAGGGCACCCCACCCATCCCGAGGCGGGTGATCGACAAGCCGCCCTCGGCCGAGCTTCGGCCGAACCAGCGGGACACGGACACGCTGCCACCATACGAGGAGCTCGACCCCATCATCGAGGCCTACGTGGAGGAGGATCGCTCGCCCGAGGAGATCGTGGCCTCGGGGTTCGACGCTGCGCTGGTCGACCGGGTCGTCGCGATGATCGACCGGGCCGAGTACAAGCGCCGGCAGGCCCCACCGGGGGTGAAGATCACGCCGAAGGCGTTCGGGCGCGACCGCCGGCTACCGATCACGAATCGGTACCGGCGGTCGCTCCGCTGACTTCAGGCGATCGACCAGACCACGCTCACCATGACCTGCGATTCAAGGGTCGGCGGTGAGACCGGCGTCGTGGCGCCGGCCTCCGCCACCGCGACCCGGTCGTAGTAGACCGGTGGGGGCGCGACCCCTCCGCTCTCGCTGATCGCTACGACCGGCCCGAGCGTCGCGCCGCTCGCCTCGGCCAGGATCTCGGCCTTGTGCCTGGCGTCGGCCACGGCCTCAGCGAGGGCATCGTCCCCACCCTCGTTCTCGTCCGAGAGCTGGAACGCGATGCCGCCCAGCACGTTCGCTCCGGCTTCGACGGACCCGTCGATGATCCGTCCGATCCGGCCCATGTCGCGGATCGTCGCGGTGACCTGGTTCTCCGCCGTGTACCCGACGATCGTCAGCCCGCTGCTGTCGTAGTTCGGATACAGGTTGATCCAGGCCGTGGCGACGTCGTCCTGCCTCAGCCCCTGGTCCAGCAGCACCCTCATGATGGCCGCCATCCGGTTCGCGTTCTGCTGCATCGCTTCCTCGGCGGTCTGTGCCTGGGTGCGCACCCCCAGCATGACCACGGCCTCGTCCGGTGCCGACCGGATCGTCGCGGAACCGGTAACGGTGACCGTCCGCTCCGAGTTCCCCTCGCCGGGTGGGGGCGTCGGCTGCGCGAACGTCGGGACCGCCAGCGCCGCGGCGAGCCCCGCGACCAGTCCGGCGATCCCCCACCTCACGCTCTTCATCATCGGACTCCTCCTTCGTGACCGCCGTTGGACGAACTGGGAAACACGGGGGTTCCCGCCGTAGACTCCCCGGCGGGGCCGGTAGCTCAGCCAGGTCAGAGCAGGGGGCTTTTAACCCTCGTGTCGCGGGTTCGAATCCTGCCCGGCCCACTATGCATTTCCGCTGGTCACCGCCCCTTTTGGCTCGTTCGGTCTGGCAGCGGAATCACCGTGGCCCCGCATTGGCCCCGCATTGGCCCCGCATTGGCCCCGCATTGGCCCCGCATCCGCCACGAACCTGCCCGCGGGGCGAGCCTTCCGACGCCCTCGACTCGTACGAATGAGTCGCGGCGTGCTCTTCCGAAGGCGAGGCAGCATTTGTGGCAGGGCCTCATGCCAGTCGGAGTTCTTGCGCCCTACGGGCTTCTCACTCGGGAGAGGAGGATGTGCCCGATCGGAGCTATACGCACAGATACGCTAGGTCCTCCGGTGCGTGGCCGGTTACCCAGCCTGCCTGCGCTGGTTCAAGGGACGTCTTTGGCTCGACCTTCCCGTTCATCCAGGAAGCGTTCGATGAGACCGCGGCCACCGCGGCCATGGTGAAGCCGTTTGTCCGTCGCCCACCGCCGGAACCGTGTGTCGAGATCAGTCGGCAGACGAATAAGAAGAGGCAGCTTCAACGAGTTCGTGGGCGTATGGTCCCCCATTCACGCTCTAGTACCGTCGCAGAAAAGTACCTCATATTTCAGAATGACGTGACCCGGGCGGTGGCCGCCGCCCGACTGGTGGCCTCCCAACCCGTGTATGAGGCTGCTGGCGAACCGATGGACGCCGGGTCGGGGATCGTGTCCTTCGCGACTAGCGGATGCCTGTCGCAGCATCCGGGCTTGCAGCAGCCGCACGAACGACTCGGACAGGCACCACTTGCTTCATCAACGTCGCCAGAAGGAGATTAACGTGCCCGGCAAGACGTCGTGAATTGGTGACATCGACAGTCGGTTTCGTCACGAAGCGACATCGGAGGGGCTGCGCAGACCACCATGCCCTCTCTAGGGCCTTGGAACGGAGATGAGCGCGTCAAGAAGCGAGAGCGGGGAGCCGGCTGCGGTGATCTCGCGTTGCCTTCGCTCGATGTCCCGCCGGGTGGGGGCGATCATCCACAGCCCGACGAGACTGAAGGCCAGGCCGACGAGATAGATCCAGGCGCTGCCGCCCTGGAACACGCCAAGGAACCCCAACAAGGCCGGTTCCGCGGCGACACCGAGCCCGATGAAGAACAACGCTCGGTAATAACGGGCAAGTGCCTCCGGCGAAGTGGTCAAGAGGGGCCGCCGTCGGATCCGGGCGACCCAGGCAAGCGAGACGATCCCGATGACGACGGCCGCCCAGGGTACCCACCGCTCGTCTCCGCCGTCCCAGGGTGCGATGAAGCTCAGCGCGAAGACGAAGAGGAACAGGGAGACAAGGAGTCCGAGGAACACGTTCCGAAGGACAATCAGCCCGTTCCTCTCCTTGCGCCACCTTCTGACGTTCATCAGCTCGCCGACGATCGGCATCGGGTACCACCGGAGCTCACGGAGGGACGGCCACCAGCCGGGATCTTGGTGGGTCATCGCGTCATCATCCTTCGGCCAGAACTCTCTCTAGCTGGATAGGTTCGAGCGATTCGAATTCGGCGCGTGCTTGGGGAACATACGACCGGACAGGTTCAGGGAAGGACCGCACGGTCGCTTCCGCCACGAAGCGACATCATCGCCCGGGCGGCTAGCCATCTCACGACGTCTCTCAGGTGCGAGGTCGGGTCCAGACGAGCAAGCGAATACCAGCCAATAGCACCGAGGCACCAGCCAGAACCTCAACAACGGCTCTACCCGGCTCCAGCCCAAAGTGCGCTGTAGCGTCGATGACGGATGCGACCGCCGCGACAACACCTATGGCGACTAACCAGGGTCTCCGTCGATAGAGGATTCCAAACGGCTCCAACGTCATTAGCTGGGATGCGCTCTCTCGCTCCAAGGCTCTAACGAATCGCGGAATCAGCACGAACAGCACGGCGAAGGCGAGGCTCAAGGCCGTTGGATGACCGAGAAGGCCCGAGACGAGGCCAGCGATGCCGACACCCACGATGCTCAAGGCGACGATGACATCTCCCTGACGTGGGGTCACTCCGCCACCCTCTCGCGAATCAGGCTCGAAGTCTTACCTTCCTCTAATCGGCCCCCTCTCGCGGAACTTGCGTTTCCCATTCTCGAATGTCGCTTCCGGCGGAAAGACCGCGGTGAGTCACGCTTCCGCCATAAAGCGACATCGTCGACCCGCGCGCCGAGCCGGCATCCGGTATGCCTCAATGCCATACTCGTATGGGATGGACGAGCAGGAAGCCAGCGGCTTGCTCGAAGCTCAGGTCGAGCGTCTGAGCGGCCTCCCTTATCAACAACTGCTGGACCTTTTCGAGGTCCAAGCGTTCCAGGTCCTGGGTGCCAGTGGAAGCGTCTACAACATCGAGCTCCAAGTGTTCTGGGACGACCCCCGCAGCAAGACGAA
>JBOGVG010000167.1:0-3249 GCA_050692435.1 Actinomycetota bacterium | reverse complement strand
TGGGCCGGGCGTTCTGCGACACGGTCGTTGAGCTGAGCGACGAGGCCACACTGGCGCGGATGTGGGACTCGTCGGAGTCCTTGCCGTCGCTCCCCGAGCTGGCTGAGCCCCGCCTCTGGCTGGCACGAACGGTCTGATCGACGGAAGTCGCTTCGTCACGCGGCGACATCGCTCAATCGCCGGAGAGCAAATCGCCCGAGCGAGATCAACTTCCTGAGAACAGCGCAGTCGGCATACTGAACGCCGAGCTGGAGGAGTGGGCCTTCCGAGTAGGTGCTCAGCTCTACGCACCCGGTGAAGGCCGCACCCTCCGCGAGGCCCGGAGGATCGAGATGACCCCTGCGCTGACCATTCCACGAGAACTAATCCACCCCCCGGGGTTCGGGTTCACCCCTTTGCGTGTGGCTGAACACCCCGGGACCGCCCTCCAGGCGGATGTGGCCCTTCGCCATCTCAATTCCGAGGACGAGGAGGTCGATAACGAGGTGGAGGAGGAAGGACGATGAAGGAGCCTTGGCTGACCATCCTGATGCCCTCGATGGTGCTCGGCTCGCTTTTCGCACTGGCCATCGGCCTGCGGTTGCTCGCGCGCGACCTCACCCGACGCACTGGGGTTCGCTTCAACTCCCGGTTCGCCCTTCTGAACGGATACAGGCTGGTTTGGCTCGCCATCATCGCCTATCCGGTTCTGGCGCTGCGCTGGCTCTTCCAACCGAGCAAACGCGGCATGTCACTGGACTGGGGCGAGGACACGACGGCGGCTGAGGAGCAGGCGATCATCGGCCAGAGCGCGAGGCACTACCACTCCACGATTGGGCGGCCGTAGGAAGCCCGCACCTTTCGGAGGAATCGCTCCACTCGCTCCCCGAGCTGCAGGAGCCAGCCGTCTGTGCCGGCCGGATCTGCTTGGGCCCCGCCGGCCTATCACCTCCGATATCCTTTCCGCCCGATGACCGTCGGAGAGCTCGTCTTCGCCAGCGTCGTGGACCAGCGGGTCTACGACGCGCAGGGCGAACGGGGATCGAACGGCGTCTACCTCCTGGGCGTCCCCGGACGGGCCCTGCCCTTCGTGGTGTACCGGGCCTGGAAGATCGGGACCGGTTCGGTCACCGAGAGCGTGGACTTCTACGGACCTTCCGGGCGCCTCGTCCATCGCTGGGGACCGGTGGTCCGCCGGATGCTCGGCATGATGGACCTGACGGAGGAACGTGACCTCGTGGGGGATGCGGAGTTCGACGAGACGGGCATGCACGTCGTTTCGTTCGTGATCGACGACGAGATCGTGGGCGAGATCGAGTGCCCGGTGTTCGTCCAACCGGCCCCGACCAAACTCCCAAAGGACATCGAAGACGGCCTGCGAGGCTCCGACATCATCTGGGTGGGATCGGATCACAACGGGAGGTCGAACGCGGTCCCCGTCTGGTTCGTGTACCGGAACGGGAGGATCTACGTCCTGTCGAAGAACGAGCCGGGCCCGGAGGAGCAGACCGTGCCCGGCATCCCCGGCGCTTCCGACGTCATCGTCGTGACCCGCTACAAGGCCACGAACCCCGAGCGGCGTGGCCGCGACGCCGGGCTACGCGAGTTCCACGCTACGGTGCGGACGCTGGAGGGCCCCGAGTGGGAGGAGGCTGCGAAGCTCCTGGTGGACCGGCGCCGAAGCCGGGCCGGGCCGCCGGCCGAATGGATCCAGCGGTGGCGCGGATCGTGTGCCATCGCCGAGCTCACGCCGGTCATCCCGCTGTAGGAGCCGGCCGGCGGCGGCTTCGCCGCCGCCGCCGGCCTACCCACCACCGTGTCCGCTACGGGAAAGACGGCGTTAGCGTCGGGCAGTTGGGCGCCGTCGCCCCATTCGAGTCCGCGCAGTTGATGCGGCCGTCGGGGAACGCCTTCACGAACGGGCTGAGCGGTGAGCTCACCGAAATGTAGTCTGCAACGTCCTGGTCCATGATGTTCTGCGTGGTCGCCCGGCTGATGAACACCGGGTAGCCGTCGCCCCCGTTCGCCATGAAGTCATTCTCGGCAATCTTGTAGCTCGTTCCGCTCGTCAGATCGACTGGGGTCGCCATGCAGTTGCCGCTTGCGTCTGCCGTCACGGCCGACGTGACCCGGTTCCCGGCCGGTGCGGCGATGTCGTAGGTGAAGCAGAGCCCGGACACCTGCGGGAAGCGCCCGTTTGCCGCCGGCATCTGCGAGACCCCGTTCTCCAGCATCGCCTTCAGCTCCGCGCCGTTCACCGTGAGCGTCACCACCACGTTCCCGAAGGGCAGGACGGTGAGGACTTGGCCTCGGGTGATGGGGAACGGCGGAGGCGTGTAAGCGGCGCAGAAGTCACCGCTGATATCGGTAGTCGGGCACGTGAGGTCGGCCCGAAGACCTCCCGAGTTCGTGATGGCGAACTGCACCCCGGTCGTGGCGTACTGCGTCCGCATCGCGTCCGCGACGACGTTGCCGACCAGGGACTCGCACGTCCGACCGGTACCGCCTCCGCACTGGTCCGCACGAGGGATGAACTTCGTCGAACTACCGACGTGCGTGTTCAGGATGGGGCCGAGTTGGGCGTTCAGCTCGTCGATCCTGGCCTGGATGGCTGGGTCGGGGGTGACGCCGATGTCCCATGGCTTGTGGAAGTCCGCCGTCTTGTACACCACGGACTTCGTGGCCGTGTCGACGACCAACCGGACCCGGGTGAAGCGGATCCCCTTGCTGCGGTTCTCCGTCACGAGGACGCCGTTCGACCGCGTCGACACCACCTGGAAGTCCGTGTGGTCCCCGATGACTGCGTCGACATTCTGGACATCGTCGGCCAGATCGATGAGCGGCCCCGTCGGGTTGGTCAGGGTTCCCGCGGTCACTCCCAGGTGGCCGATGGCCACGATCGCGGCGACACCGGGCTGCGTGCTGAGCTGAGCTGCTCGCTTGTTCACCGCGTCGGTCGAGTTCTCGACGTGGAAGGGGACGAGGCCGGCGGGATTGATCAGCTCAGGGAGATCGTCGTTGGAGAACCCGATGATTGCGAGCTTGAACGTTCCGAAGTTGAACAGGCGTGACTTCGACCATTCCTCGGGAGTTTCACCGAACTCATCTAGGATATTCGCCGATACGTACGGGAACTTGGCCAGGGGGATGAGCTCGTTCCGCAGGTACTCCTGGCCACGATCGAAGTTGTGGTTTCCGAGTCCGTCCAGGTTGAAGCCCATCATGTTCATGAGCTCGATCGTGGGCTTGTCCCCGAAGAAGCTCGAGATC
>JBOGVG010000166.1:0-4064 GCA_050692435.1 Actinomycetota bacterium | reverse complement strand
AGCGGGTCACCAACAATGACGAGGACGACGTCGATCCTCGTTGGTCGCCGGATGGCACCAAGCTGCTGTATCACAGCGGCAACGTGGACGAGAACGCCCACGACGTCTTCGTCATCGATCTCGCGACTGTTCCCCCTCGGCGCCCACACGGCAGAGAAGGCGTCGAGCCGCGGAGCGGAGAGGCTTCGCTCGCCCGAGCCGTCGGCGCTCATCAGGAAGACCTGGCCAAGTCCGCGATATCCGCGTCTACCGGGACGGAATGGCCGGACTCGGATGATCTGAGGTCTCGCGGCAAGACCCTGGCAGCGTGGGCGATGCCATAGGCACGTTCGCGCCACTGCTCCGGGGTCTCCCCTTCCTCTCGGGGGAACCGTTCGCGCAGGATGACCTCGAAGGCGGAGGCTTCCTCGATGGACATGCTCATCGTGGGGCTGCCTTGGGCTTGGCGTTTGAGGGGGAGACGAGCACGGTCTTCTGACATAGTCGGGGAGCGTTGATGCAGACCAGCACTGGCGAAGGCGCGGTCGAGCAGCCGAGTGGCCGGCGGCGGCGGCCCTGGGTGCGCGGGATTCAGATCGCCCTGTCCATAGCAGTCGTTGTCGCTATCTTCGCCCTGATCATCCCGAGGATCGCCAGTTACTCCGCCGTCTGGAAGGTCATCACCGATCTGACCTGGCTGGAGATGACATCGCTCGTGGCGGCCACGATCATCAACCTGTTTACCTACTGGTGGCTGATGCAGGCCGCGATGCCAGGGCTGACCTTCGGCCAGGCCGGGGTGGCCAACCAATCGTCCACGACCATCGCTAACTTGATCCCCGGGGGAGGAGTGATCGCCCTCGGCGTGACCTACACGATATTCCACTCATGGGGTTTCACCGCCTCCGATATCGCCCTCCTCATCTCGACCACGGGCATCTGGAACACGTTTATGAAGCTTGGGCTGCCGGTCGTCGCGGTTGCTATGTTGGCCATCACGGGCCAGGCCACCAGTACGCTGCTGATCCCTGCGGCAATCGGTCTGGCCATCCTGATCGGCAGCATCGTGTTGTTCGGAATGATGCTGTGGAAGAAGGAGTTGGCTCGTGCGATCGGTGATCGGATCGGCAGGGCCTGGTCGTGGATCCTTGGGCAGTTCAGAAGGAAGCCGGTCACGACGTGGGGCGAGGGGGCGGTGCGGTTTCGAAAGCAGACCATCAAGCTGGTGGCCAAGCGGTGGCCGGCCCTCACGCTGATGACGGTGGTCAGCCACCTGGCGTTGTGGTTTGTCCTTCTCCAAACGCTCCGACATGTCGGAGTGTCCGAGCAAGAGGTCAGCACGGTCCAGGTCCTTGCGGTGTTCGCCTTCGCCAGGTTGCTCTCGGCAGCGCCGATCACACCAGGGGGCCTGGGTGTGGTGGAGCTGGCCCTGATCGGGGGGCTGTACGCGGCGGGGCGTAACCACGCGGACGTCCCGCTGGACGTGTTCAAGACCCAGGTGACCGCGGGCGCCCTGCTGTTCCGGACCCTCACTTACGGCATTCAGATCCCGCTGGGTGGCTTCACCTACATGATCTGGCAGCGCATGAAAAGCTGGCGGAAGCCTCAGCCGGCCCCGTCTCCGCCGACCCCAGAGGGGGTCCACGGATGACGGCAGGCGTAAGGCGACGGCGGCTGCTCGACGTCGTGCTCATGGTGGCCGGCGTGGCCGTACTCATCACGAGCGCCGTCCTCGAGCGACGTGGTGCATACGGGTGGGAAGTCGCCATCTTCCAGGCGATCAATGGCCTGCCCGGCGGTCTTCGTCCATTCCTCTGGGTGCTGAATCAATACGGGACTGCAGTAACCATCCCAGTGGCTACCGCCGCAGCCCTGCTCTTCCACAGGTGGCTCCTCGCCACGTCGTTGGCGATCAGCGGAGTGGCCGTTTACTGGCTCGCCAAGGTGATCAAGGAATATGTGGCTCGCGGCCGTCCGGCAGCCTTCTTGGAGGGAGTGGTGGAACGAGAGACGTTTTCACCGGCAGCCTCGGCTACCCATCCGGGCACGCCGCGGTGGCGTGGGCGATCACCCTCATCGTTCTGGCTTACGTGGGACGTCCGTGGCAGATCGCCGCCATTGTCTTGGCGATCGTGGTCCCGTTGGTTCGGCTGTACGTGGCGGCGCACCTGCCACTCGACCTCATCGGCGGGGCGGCGCTCGGCGTCACGGTTGCGTCCGCAGTAAACCTGCTGTTCGGCGTACCTATACTCGAACCGGCAGAGGACACCCGCCCGGGCCAGCTCGACTCGACCGCTGACGCACGAGCTTGCCGGGGGCCCTCACGACCCCGGATGACGAGAGACGATCCACGGTCGCCCATCAGCTGGTCGAGCTTCCGGTCGATCCGACCGATGTCCTCCAACGAAGCCTGTGGGGTGCATCTATAGGGTTACGTCCTGTGACCAGCGAGATCCCCCGCGCTCAAAAGACGGTGGGCCGACCACAACGGAGTCCTGTCCGGTCTGACCCTGCCGCGCCCTTGAGTGGTGCTGGCGCGGCCGACCGGTGAAAGGGTTGAGTGCTTCCCACTCAAGGATGGTTCTGCGAAGTAGCCGCGGGGGCCCGGCAATCGTCACTCCTCGGGATCCTGTCGGCCAAGCTGGCACTACGCTGGAAACACGAACCTGCAGGTCAAGGCGGGGACCGAATAATTGCACCCCACAGCCTCCCCGGATCTTGGCCACGAGAGAGCCAAACTCCAGGTAGCGGAGGCGGGCCGATAGGCGTACGAACCAAGGAAGCCCGGAGAGCAGCTGTGGGTCAGTGCACGCTCGTGGGGGGAGGCTTCCAAGGCCAAGTGATAGACGAGGCAGAGCGAGATTGCTGAGGACCCCGCTCTGCGAGATTCGCTGAAAGAGCGGACGCGTTTCCTGTTGACGTTCCGATCGACCATCGGTTGGAAGCGTGGTGCGCTGCGTGGGCTGGGCGCGAGACCCTCATGAGCGTTCTGCAGGCGTGGTCTCGGGCGACCGCGAGCACGATCTGGGAGTGTGGTTACGGGTGGCGTCCCCGCTCCGGGTCACTCGGAGAGACAGAACAACTGCCACTCGCCGGGGACGCCCTTCAGCATGTGGCTGCCGCGGTCGTCGATCTCGTGGCCGGATCCGGCCTCGAGTTCGACGACCGTGCGCGAGAGGATGATCTCGCCGGCTCTCGCCAGCGCGGAGACGCGGGCGCCGATGTGGACAGCGATGCCGGACCACGTCGTCGCCCTGCAGCTCGATCTCGCCGGTGTGAAGCCCGGCCCGAATCTCCAGGCTCATTTCCCGGAGGCCGTTGCGAATCGCCACGGCGCATCGGATCGCTCGAGCCGGACCGTCGAAGGTCGCGAGGACCCCGTCGCCGGTCGTGTGGATCTCGCGTCCTCGGTGGCGGCCGATCTCCCGGCGCACGATCGTGTCGGGCCCGCGGATCTGCTCCTTCCACTGCCGGTCGCCAAGCTCGGCGGCCCTGGCCGTCGAATCCACGATGTCGGTGAACAGCACCGTGGCCAGGACGCGATCCGGTGGGCCAGCAGTAATGGAGCCGGTGAGGAACTCCTCCACCTCTCCAGGAGCGCTTGAGCAACCCCGGTGGCCCAGTAGATGTGCCCGGCTCCTGGGAGCTCCCGGTAGACGGTGCCTTCTATGTGCTCAGCGAGGTATCGGCCGTGCTCCACCGTGAAGATGGGGGCCCCTTCTCGGTGGACGACGAGAGTCGGAGACTGGATGGCGGGCAAGGCGTGGCGTTCGTCCAGGCGAAACACCATCTCCAGCACGGTCAGCGCCTGCCCCGGGCTCGCCGCGAGGCGGTGGGCCCGACCTAGCCAGCTTCGGACTCGTTCGTCGTGCGCGTCCTCAGGCGCGAGGAACTGCACGTAGGAACCGTCACCCCAGTGTTCCTCCAGCTTCCCGACCGTCCCCTCGAAGGATTCGCGTGTCATGCCGAACGGGTAGTCGGGCGCAATCATGCCCCTCGCCGTGCTGTTGTAGAGGGCAAGGGCACGAACCCGCTCCGGGTATGTCGCCGCAAACAGGATGCTGATCACCCCACCGATGCCGACG
>JBOGVG010000165.1:0-35250 GCA_050692435.1 Actinomycetota bacterium | reverse complement strand
GACTTCGAGGTGCTCGGCCCGCCGCCACAACTCTCCATCGTGCCGTTCCGTCACGTGCCGGACGGCGTGGACGACCTGAACGCCCACAACCGGGCCCTGGCCAGGGCGCTGCTGGAGGACGGGCGCGTGTACCTGGCCTCGGCGCTGATCGACGACGCCGTGTATCTCCGGCCGTGCTTCGTGAACTTCCGAACCACCGAGGACGACGTGCTCGCCGTCATCGACATCGGCCGGGAGCTCGGGGAGCGGGTCGCGGCGGGCGACTCGCCCTGACGCCGCCGCCCCCTACGGGATCGGGATGCTCGAGACGGCGAACGGCAGTATCGGTGGGAGGCCGCCGAACAGCCGCTCGAACTGGGAGTTGACCACGAGCAGGCGACCGCTCGCGAGGGCGATCGTCGTGGGCGTGCTGAACGAGGCATCGCCCGCGCGAGACAGCACGGTCCCGGTGGACAGGTCACCCGACAGTGCCACCTTCGCAATCTGACCAAGGAAGGGCTCGGCGGCGTAGAGGGTCCTGCCCAGAAGCGCGAGCCCGTCGCCGCTCACGGGTTCGCCTCCGAGGTCGATCTCGCTCACGCTCCGGGTGGCGACGTCGATGCGGAAGAGCTCGCTGGTGAACGATTGCGCGACGACCAGGTGTTTCCCGTTGCCGGTGGCGACGATGCCGTTCACGTTGAACTCCCCAGGTTGGTACGGGATCTTGCCCGTGAGGTCGAGCCAGGGCTCCGCTGTGCCCGGCGTCGTTGAAGACAGGATGTCGCCGGCGGGGATCCGCCACAGCACGGGCCGGAAGGAGTCGGTCACGAAGAGATCGCCGTTCCTGGCCACGGCGAGGTCGTTCAAGAAGCCCCCGGAGCCCGAGGTGAACGTCCGGATGAGCGCGCCCGTGGCCGCCTCGAAGACGGACACGTTGCCGGTGAACCCGCCCGCGACGGCAAGTCGCCCGGCGTCGTCCGTTTTCAGGCCGATGGCGGAGAAGGCGACGCCGTTTCCGGCGATGAACGGGCTCGCGGCCGGCTCCGCGACGTTGCCGCGCAGGATCGAGCCGTCGCTGGTGCTCGACACGAAGAAGTCGCCCGTGCTGGGCTGGTAGGCGACGCCCTCCGGGAAGACGGCGTCCCCCGGAAGGACGTAGGTGGATGGTCTCGGCGTCGCGCCGGCGCTGCCGATGGAGACGATGGCGCCGAGGGCAGCGAGCGTCAGGAGACTGAGGAGTGCGAGCGATCTCTTCACGGCCTTCCTCCTGGGGGTCGAGGATCCGGGCTGCGGAGCAACGAGCCTACTACGGGCGCTTCCGTACGGCGCTTCCGCGGCTCAGGCGTGGTCCGGGCCGCGGGCTAGCCGCCGGTCGAGGTCGGCATACTCGTCGTAGCCGATCAGCTCGTACAGTTCGTCGCGCGTCATCATCCGGTCGATCCACGCCGCCTGGACGCCGTCCCGCAGGAGCCGGTCGTAGAACGCCCCCACCGCTTTCGCCGCAACCCGGGCGGACGACACCGGGAAGATCACGATGCGGTACCCGAGCTCGGCGAGGCGCGCGGCCGCCAGGTTGGGTCCCTTACCGAACTCCGTCATGTTGGCGATGAGCGGCCCCGGCACCGCCTTCGCGTACTCGGCGAACTCGTCCTCGGATTCCAGGGCCTCGGGGAAGATCACGTCAGCCCCCGCCTCCCGGTACGCGAGGCCCCGGCGCGTGGCCTCGTCGAACCCGTGGGTGGCCCGGGCGTCGGTCCGGGCGATCACCACGAGGTGCTGGCGGGCCGCGGCCGCCGCGGCCACCTTATCGGCGAAAGCTCCGACGCTCGTCACCTGCTTGCCGTCCAGGTGGCCGCAGCGCTTCGGGTCCTCCTGGTCCTCGATCTGGACGGCGGCGCAGCGCGCGCCCTCCAGCTCGCGAACCGTTCGCATCACGTTCAGCGCGCCCCCGAAGCCGGTGTCGGCGTCCACGATCAGCGGGATCCGGGTGACCCGGACGATCTGGCGGGCCATGCGGGCCAGCTCGTCCAGGGTGAACAGCCCGACGTCGGGCATCCCCAAGCTGGCCGAGAAAGCCGCGCCGGACAGGTACAGGGCCTCGGCGCCGGCCCGTTTGGCCAGGAGTGCCGTGATGCCGTTGAAGACGCCGGGGACGACGATCGTCTCGTCCCCCTCGAGCAGCTTCCGAAAGCGCTTCGCGGGGTGCTCGCCCGGGTCGGGGGTGAGCCAGGTCACGACCCCTCCGCCAGCGCGCCCATGAGTCTCTCCAGGTTCCGCCCACGATCCAGTTCCCAGACGAGCTCCTGGACCCGGGCCACCCGGTCGGATTGCCACCGTCCGCCGGCGTTCGCTTCGAACTTCGTCGCGACCTCCTCATCGGTCATGGGGTTGCGGGCGTGGCCCTTCGGATAGCGGGTCTCGCGCACCTCCCGCCGCCCCCCGGCCGTCGTCACCGTGATCCGGTTGGGGATGCCCTCAGGGTATCCCGCGGTGAGCTCCGGATCTTCCCGAACGGTCACCCGGTTCTTCAGGATGTCGAGGGTGCGCGGGTCGCGGATCCGTTCCGAGTCGAAGGTCCGCTGCGTGACGTCCCCATCGAGCAGAGCGGCCACGACGATGTATTGGAGTGAGTGGTCGGCGGTCTCGCGGGTCTGGGGGTCCCACTTCTCGGGGTCCTTGACGATGATCTGGTAGGCCGCCTCGAACGTGTCGATGTCGATCGACCCGATCCCGTCGGGGTGGCCCACGAGGTCGAGCGGGAACTGGAGCGCCGCGTCCACCGCGCTCTGCGCGTGATACTCCACCGGCCACCGCTTGAGGTAGGTGTCCAGGATCCGGGTGGGCGGAGCCTTCGACTCCAGGCGCGACAACACGTCCTTGTCGAAGCCCTCGCCGGAAAGGAGCAGCCGGACGAACCCCATCTCCCCCTCGAACGGCCGGTCCGGGCCGGTCATCCCGTTCTCCGCCACCAACACGGCGAACACGGCGTTGCGAGCCGCGTTGGCCGCCGCGGCCCCCTTCCACATCGACAGCTCGCCGGCCCGAGTCTCGCGCATGGCGGCGTGGGGGACCGTGGCGATGGCGAGGGCGTGCTCGATCCGATCGGGCGGCAGGCCGAGCAGCAGCCCTGCGCCGCAGGCCGTCCCGATCGCGATGTAGTTCACGTGGTCCCAGCCGTGGACTCGCAGGGTGGCGGCGTCGCACAGCGTCACCGACACCTCGTAGGCAGTTGCGATGGCGGCGATGAGGTGCCGGGCCGAGCACCCCCGCCGCTCGGCCAGGGCCATCAGCGCGGGGATCATGTCGCTCGGATGGAGCGGCTCCTTCGACAGGTACGTGTCGTTGAAGTCCCGGTACCGGACTGCGACGCCATTGGCGAACCCCGCCCCCTCCGGGTTCGCGCGGATCGCCGTGCCCCACACCGTAGCGCCGTTCGGATCGGGGAGGCCGGCGGCGTAAGCCCGGGCCGCAGCCGGCGCGTCCCCGTCGAACCCGGTCACGGCCGCACCGATGGAGTCAAGGATCCGCCGCTTCACCTCATGGGCGGTGTCGGCCGGCAGGCGGTCCCATGTGACGGCGCTGGCGTAGCCGGCCAGCAGCCGGCCGATCCGATCCGACACTCGTCCTCCTCGGCTGCGGGGCGCGAGCCTCGGGAGAATCTACACTTGCCCGGCTCGACCGAGGTAGAAGGAGGGATGGTGGCGCAGCCCCTGGTGGGCGTGATCATGGGCTCGAGGTCGGACTGGGAGACCATGCGGCACGCGGCCGAGACGCTTGAGGCGTTTGGCCTACCCTTTGAGAACCGGGTCCTGTCGGCCCACCGGACCCCCGACGAACTGGCGGAGTACGCGGCGACGGCTGAGGAGAGAGGGCTGGAGGTGATCGTGGCCGCCGCCGGGGGTGCTGCTGCGCTTCCCGGCGCCGTTGCCGCGCACACGACCATCCCGGTGCTGGGAGTCCCGATGGAGTCGAAACTCTCCGGCCTCGACTCCCTGCTCTCGATGGTCCAGATGCCTGCCGGAGTCCCCGTCGGCACGCTCGCCGTGGGCAAGCCCGGGGCCGTGAACGCCGCCATCCTGGCCACGAGCATCGTGGCCGGAGCCCATCCCGAGTACCGCGAGCGGCTCCGGGCTCACCGGGACGAGCAGCGGGCCAGGGTGCTGAAGGAACCCGACCCCTAGGCCGAGTAGGCGTATGAGATGGCTTACCTGACCTGCCCGTGGTGCCTCACGCCCCAGATGGTGGGTGACGAGTCGATCGACTACCTCTGCTTCACCTGCGCCGCGCAGGTGAGCTTCTTCGCGTGCACGAACTGCGGGCTGCGACAGACCGTGAACAAAAGGTGGACCGCGTTCACGTGCGGCAAGTGCGAGGCGAAGGTGGACCTTCCCCGCCGATGGGGCTACGCGGTCGCCGCCCGGGCCCGCGAAGTGCAGGGCACCGGCCACCCCTGGCCGAAGCTCTAGCGAGTCCACCACAGCGACTCGGTGCGCCGGGGAGGACTCGAACCTCCGACCCGCTGCTTAGAAGGCAGCCGCTCTGTCCACTGAGCTACCGGCGCGTTTCGGTCACAGGGTAGCTTCCCCACAGGCCTCCCGCCGGGAGCTCAGCATGCCGCGGTGCATGCCCGGTTCGCCGCATCCTCGCTCCACCATCGCCCGTGTTACCCGGGACGAAACTCCCACGCTCCTGCCTCACGCTTTACCATCGGGGGGAGATGGCCAGGACCGTCTCGTCGTTGATCGGAGGAAGCGCCCGGGAAGGCGCGCCGGGTGGGCGCCTCGCCGTCCCCAACCCCGCCCACGTTGACGACATCGTCGCCGAGGCGCTCCTGGGCGACCACTCGACGTTCCTCGAGGCCTGCCGGGCGGCGCGCGCCGCGCAGGCGGACTGGGCGGGCGTGCCGGCGCCCGTGCGCGGGCGGGCCGTCCAGCACCTCGGGCACCTGGTGGAGGTAAACAAGGAAACGCTCGCCAGGCTCCTCACGCGAGAGATCGGCAAGCCGTATCGGGAATCGCTGGGAGAGGTCCAAGAGGTCGTCGACACCTGCAACTTCTTCCTGTCCGAGGGCCGACGGCTCTACGGCCAGACCGTCCCCTCGGAGCTTCCCGACAAGCAGCTGTTCACGTTTCGCGCGCCGGTCGGCGTCTGCGCCATCGTGACGGCCGGCAACTTCCCTGTTGCCGTGCCGTCCTGGTACATCGTGCCCGCGCTGGTGTGCGGGAACGCCGTGGTGTGGAAGCCGGCCGAGTACACCCCGGCCACGGCGGAGGCGTTCGCGCAGCTGGTCTTGCACGCCGGACTGCCCGACGGCGTGTTCAACATGGTGCTCGCCGACGGGCCCGTGACCTTCGCCGGGCTCGAGCGCGCGCTCGGCGAAGGGCTAGTCGACAAGGTGGGGTTCACCGGCTCCACCGACGTGGGCAGGCGGATCGGCGAGCTGTGCGGACGCCACCTCCAGTCGCCCTGCCTGGAGCTCGGTGGCAAGAACCCGCTCGTGGTGATGCCCGACGCCGACCTCGACCTCGCGGTCGAGGGCGCGCTGTTCAGCGGGTTCGGCACTGCGGGCCAGCGGTGCACCTCCCTCGGGACCGTGATCGTGGACGAGTCGGTCCACGACGACTTCCTGTCCCGATTCGCTGCCGCGGTCGAGGCCGCGGCCATCGGCGAGCCCATGGAGGACGTGCTGTACGGCCCCATGATGAACGGGCGGTTCTGCGACCGGTTCCTGGGGTGGCTCGACCTGGTGAAGCCGCACCACAAGGTGTACGGGTCCTCCGGCACCGGCCGGGTCACGAAGCCGAACCCCCGCGACGGGTTCGTCGGCGACCCGGAGGCCGGTCTGTACTGCCACCCCACGATCGTCGACGGCATCGCCATGGACGACGACCTGTACCGGACCGAAACGTTCGGCCCCATCGTGGGGGTGGCATCGTTCGCCACGGTCGACGAGGCGATGGAGCTGGCGAACGGCCACGGCTACGGCTTGTCGTCGTCGATCTACACTCGCGACCCCCTATCCGTGTTCCGGTTCCGCGAGCGGATCTCGGCCGGCATGGTCTCGGTGAACAACTCAACGTCTGGAGCCGAGGCGCACCTGCCGTTCGGCGGGAACCGGAAGTCTGGCAACGCCAGCCGCCAGGCCGGCATCTGGGTGCTCGAGCAGTTCACCCGGTGGCAGGCCATGAACTGGGACTACTCGGGCCGGCTGCAGAAGGCCCAGATGGACGTGGCGGAGGTTCCCGCCGACTTGGACTTTCGCCTCGAGGGGTAGACGCGACCCCTTCGCCTCCGGGGCCGCAGCCCCGGCAGATAAGCTCTCGGTCTGTGACCGCAGAGGAGCTCACCGTGGTCCGGGCCGGCCGGCTGGTCGACACGGTGGCCGGTGAGCTCCTCCGGGCCCAGGTCGTCGCCATCCGGGGTGACCGCATCGAGTCGGTGGGACCGGACCGGGGCCAGTACCCGGACGGCGCCCGGGTCATCGACCTGTCCTCGCACACGGTCGCGCCCGGGCTCGTCGACTGCCACGCCCACCTGGTCGGCGAGTACGAGGCCGGCGAGTACGCCACGCTCCTGATGCGAACCGGGGCGCAGGAGGCGCTCGCCGGCGTCCGCAACGCGCGCGACACGGTGATGGCCGGGTTCACCACCGTGCGCGACGTCGGAACGTTTCGAGCCCTTGTGGATGTGGCCCTTCGCGAAGCGATCGACGCGGGGTGGGTGGTTGGGCCTCGGATGCAGTGCGCCGGGGCCTACGTCACGGTGTCGTCGGGAGGCGGCGACATCCCCCCGGTCGCCCCCGACGTCGAGGTCCCGCGGGAGCTCCGGTTCGGGGTGGCCGACTCCGCCGACGAGGTCCGGCGGGTGGTCCGCGAGATCCTGCATCGCGGTGCCGACTTCATCAAGCTGATCGCGACCGGTGCGGTGCTGACGCGGGGGACCGATCCAGGCGCGCCGGAGTTCGGGGAGGAGGAGATCCGGGCCGCCGTCGAGGAGGCCGCACTCTATGGGACGTTCGTGGGGGCCCACGCGCACGGCGCGGAGGGGATCAAGCGGGCCGTCCGTGCCGGGGTCCGCTCCATCGAGCACGGTTCGCTCATCGACGACGAGGCCATCGAGATGATGGTGGAACGCGGCACCTACCTCGTGGCCGACATCTACTGTGGCGACTACATCGCGGAGGAGGGGCGGCGCAGGGGATGGCCGGCCGAGACGGTCCGCAAGAACGAGGAAACCACCGAGGTGCAGCGCGACGGGTTCGAGAAGGCGGTGAAGGCCGGTGTCAAGATCGCCTTCGGGACGGACAGCGGCGTGTACCCGCACGGGTGGAACGCCCGGCAGCTCCCGTACATGGTCCGGTACGGCATGACCTCGATGCAGGCCCTCCAGAGCGCCACCATCGTCGCGGCCGAGCTGATGAGGTGGGAGGACCGGATCGGCTCGGTCGAGCCGGGCAAACTCGCCGATCTCGTTGCCGCGGAGGGCGACGCCGTGGAGGACGTTGCGCGATTCACGGACGCGTCGTTCGTGATGAAAGGCGGCGAGGTGCTCAAGGGACCGGGTGCCGCGCCACCTTCAGCACCATGAACTCGGTGACCCGGGCCATTTTCAGGATCGGCCGGATCGGGACCGGGACCAGGCTTGCGCCTACGTCGGTCACGATGCGGGGATCTTCCAGATGAAGCGCCGCCCCGCGCGTCTCGACATCGCACCCGCCCGCCGCCATCACATTCCTCACCCAATCCCGATCGCGTCCGTACGTCAGGGCGATCACGTACGCGCCACGTGACCGGAAGAGATTCACCGGCGTGCGGTAGCGTCGTCCGGACCGTCGTCCGGTGTGCGTGACGATGGCGAAGCCGGGAAGCCGTCCGGCGAACCGGCCGGTTACGCGGTTCGCCAGGTTGCGGTTGAACCGTCCCAGCCATCTGGGAAGTGGCATGTCGGCCAACGCTACCGGGTCCCTCCTGCAAAGCCTCGCCCACCGGCATTGGGCAGTTCTGATGCCTCGCTTGCCTTCTCACCGCTTCTGCCCGTAGCGTTGGGGTCGCCGAACGGAGGTGCCGCCCATGAAGAAGTGCCCCTACTGCGCCGAGGAGATCCAAGACGAGGCCATCAAGTGCCGATACTGCCAGAGCTGGCTGGTGGACGAGATCCCAACCGGTGCGGACCGGCCCCCGCCCGCCGTGGCCGTCCAGCCAACGCCGGCGGAGGCCACCCAAACCCTGCCGTCGGACCAGGCCGCCCCCGAGGGGAGCGATCAGGTCGAGTTCACCCACTCCGGCGAGCGGTACCTGCTCGGCTACGGCCGCGACTACTTCGGGATCTGGGACCGGCAGTCCCCGGCAACGCCCGCGCACCGGTTCCCCCGGACCGATGAGGGCTGGGTCCAGGTCTGGCGGAAGTACGTCGCGATCGAGTCGAACTTCATGGACCTGCGCACCGGGCAACGCTAGCCCCGCAGCCTGTCCACGGTTGGAGCGGGCGAGGGGAATCGAACCCCCACCACCAGCTTGGAAGGCTGGAGCTCTACCATTGAGCTACGCCCGCGTGGCTCCGCAAGGGTAGCAAGCGCTCCAGGCTCAAACGAGGAGGCGCGTCAGGGCCGTCGCAGCCGCCGCCGCCACGATCACCACAAAGACCGGCGCCTTCCGCCAAAGCGCGATCCCTGCTGCCGCCAGCCCGACCAGCCGGGCGTCGGGCGAGATCGACGGTCCGGTGGCGAGCGCCTGGGTCACTACCAGCGCGGCCAACAGTGCGGGGGTGAGGAGCTCGACCACCCCGGTCAGGGCGGCAGGCAGCGGCCGGCCGCCCAGCAGGACCGGGCCGAGCGACTTGATGGCCACGGTGGCCGCCCCCACCGCGATCACCACGATCCACGCTTCGCTCATGAGCGTCGCACCCCAACAAGACACGCGGCGGCCGCCGCCACGATGGGGGCGCCGGCCGGCGCGATCGGCGTGAGCGCGAGCGCGATGGCCGCGCCCAGGAACGCGGCGAGGAGGGTCGGCCGGTTCCGGAGCTGCGGGAGGAGCAACGCGAGGAACAGCGCGGGAAAGGCCGCGTCCAGTCCCAGCGCCGATGGATCACCCAAGGCCCGGCCGCCCACTGCGCCGACGGCGGTGCCGACAACCCACGAGACGTAGAGCGTGAGCCCAGCGCCCACCAGGATTCGAGGGTCGAACCGGCCCTCGCCCTCGGCCGCCACGGCCCACGACTCGTCGACCACGAGCTGTGCGCGAAAGAACCGGGACCATCCGGGCCCCACCAGCCACGGCGCCACAGAAACTCCGATGGGGCCGTACCGGGCGTTCAGCAGCACCGCGGCGGCCACGGCGGCCGCTACCCTGCCCCCCGCCCCGAGGATCGAGGCCGCGGCGAACTGGGCAGAGCCGGCGAACGTCGTGGCCGACATCGCGATGGGCGCCAGCCATCCCATCCCCCCCGAGCGGGCCAGCAGCCCGAAGGAGACGCCGAAACCGACCACGGCGACGGCGAGCGGGGCAACGGCCCGCGCGCCGTCGCCGTAGCTCCTGGCGGACCGGTCCTCCATGGCCGCCCACGGTAGCAACGGCGGCTCCCGGGTGCCGGAGCCCCTACAATCGGACTCGCCGGGATGTAGCGCAGCCTGGTTAGCGCGCGGCGTTTGGGACGCCGAGGTCGCCGGTTCGAATCCGGCCATCCCGACCACCGTGACTACGTCGAAACTACGTACGTGGCCCCCCGTGAGAATCGGGATTCCGCGGCCACCGGCCCGCCGTGCCGTTGCCATCTACGTTGCTCATCGTGGGGGACTCCGTCCTACGTAGGAGCTATGAACTGATGGCTCTCGGCCCGGCCGTGAAGGCCAGGGGGCATGTCTTAGCAACGCTGTACGGGAGGACCGTAGACGAGCTTGGTGCGGTCGGCACCGAGCACGGCCTCGTGCTGATGCTCATCGCCTTGGCGATCGTCGTCGCGGCGGCTCTGTTCGGGGTCGCCGTCGCGATCTCTTCGACCGAGGGACCGGGGGCTTCGGGGTCCTGCCGAGCGGGAAGCCGGGCGGCCCGGCCCGTCCTCGCCAAAAACGCCCTCCCTCCCTGGCGGGAGGGTGCTGTCTCCCCTGGTCACTGGCCGTTTCCCTCGCTGTCACCGGCGTGCGCTACCGTCCGTGCCCATGAGGGTGCGATCCGAGCTGCCGGCCACGCCGGGGCCCCGGGCGAAGGCCATGCTGAACGGCCTGCCGCCAGCCAACGGCTACCGGGTCGTCGTGAAACCCTTGCGCTACAGGGAGAAGCCACACCTGTCGGCCTGGACCGACTTCGACTTCAAGGAGATCGTCCTCCAGGTGCCCGAACCGTTCTTCGCCTTCGGCGAGATCGTGGCCTATGCGGCCAAGCGCCGGCCCGGCAAGGGGATGCGGTTCATCTGGCTGACCGAGGGCGTGACCTTCCGGACTCCCCGGGAAGTGCTCCGGTACCTGTACCTGCACGAGTGGATGCACTGGTACCTGCACGAGCGCCTGGGCAGGAAATCGGCGGCCGAGACCGCCTGCGACCGGTTCGCCCTCCGCAACTATCGCCGGCGGCGGGTCAGTCCGCTCGATGCCGACGCGGCCCTGGCCCGCCGATGATGCCAATCGGCCCCCGGGGGCCCGATCAGAAGTGGACGTCGAACACCTGCACGGCGCCCACGAAGATCAGGTACCCGGCCACGACGTAGTTGAGAAGCTTCGGGAACAGCAGGATCAGCACGCCGGCGACGAGGGCCAAGATCCCCGGCAGCCTGAGGTCCACACTGACCCGAGCACCCTGCGCGACCATGAAGGAGATATCGAGCACGTCTCCACCTCCTTTCGTCTGTCCATAGCTTCTCAGGGGTGATCGGGCGCAAACGAGGACCAGGCTTCCTGCGACCCGATCGCGCTTTCGAAGCAGCTCGGTGAGCTGCCGGATCCGCAGACTGTCTTCGTTGGGTACGTCGGAGCGATGGCCGGGGTCACGCTCCTCGGTGACCAGCGACCAGCTCACGGTGTGTGACCTGACGGGCGTCGGCGTGCAGGACATCGCGGCCGCTGCACTCGTGCTCGAACGGGACGGCGACCGGTATGGAGCGCCTCCGGATCTAATCAGCGGGTCCCCCCAGGAGCCGGGCCACCAGCTCGTCGTGGAGCACGCCGTTCGTGGTGAGCATGCTGCCGCCATGTTCCAGCGGCTTCCCGTCGAACATGCTCACCTTTCCGCCGGCCTCCTCGACCACCACCTTCAGGGCGGCGAAGTCCCACGTGTGGAGCTCCGGTTCGAGCATAACGTCGGCCGAGCCCCGGGCCACGAGCATGTGCCCCCAGAAGTCGCCGAACCCGCGGTTCCGCCGGGCGTCCCGGAGCAGGTCGCGAAGGGGCTCGGGGCGCTCCGCGTCCAACCATAGGCCGGCGCTGGAGTACACGACGAAGGCCCGGGACACCCGGTCCGCCCCGGAGACCTGGATGGGCCTCCCGTTCAGCCGGGCCCCGCCGCCCCCCCTGACCGCCTCGTACCGCTCGCCTAGGGCCGGTGCGTTCACCACTCCCATGACCGGCTCGCCGTCGATGGCCAGGGCGATGAGGTTCGCCCAGATCTGGACGCCGTCGGCGAAGTTCTTCGTGCCGTCGATGGGGTCCACGATCCACCTGCGGTCGCCTCCGCCCTCCAAGCCGCCCTCCTCTCCGAGGACCGCGTCGCCGGGGAACCGCTCCCTCACCCACTCCCGGATCATGGCCTCGATCAGCACGTCGGCCTCGGTGACGGGCGTGCGGTCCGCCTTCAGCTTCACCGCGAGCTCACTGCCGAAGTACGAGAGGGCGATCCGACCCGCTTCATCGGCCAGCTCCCCCGCGAACGCCAGCTCGTCCTCGAACACCGTCGCACGATACCGGACGGGCGCGGCCGCGCCGGCAGAGAGGGATTCCGATACGCTCGTTCTTCCGATGCAAACCACTGTGGAAGAAACGGACCGGCACACCGTCAAGCTCACCGTCGAGGTCCCGCCCGACCGGTTCGACAAGGACCTCGAAGCCGCCTACCGGAAGATCGCCCAGCAGGTCAAGGTCCCCGGGTTCCGCAAGGGCAAGGTTCCCAAGAAGGTGATCGATGCCCAGATCGGGCGCGATGCGGTCGTGGCCGAGTTCCTGGAGGACGCAGTCCCCACGTACTACCGGGAGGCCATCCGGAGCAACGAGCTCGCGCCGATCACCGATCCCGACATCTCGCTCGAGCAGGTCGAGCAGGGCAAGCCCCTCGTGTTCACGGCCACCGTGGAGGTGCGTCCGCGGCTCATGCTTGGCGAGGGGGACTACAAGGGGATCAAGGTCGAGCGCCCTTTCGTCGGCATCACGGACCGGGAGTTGGACGAGCTGCTCGACCGCCTGCGCGACCGGTTCGCCGAGCTGGAGCCGATCGGGCGCCCGGCCCACCGGGGTGACTACTCGGTGATCGACCTCCGGGCCCATGTCCACGACCAGGAGGTCCCGGAGGCCACCCGGCCCGATTACCTATACGAGATCGGCTCGCAGGAGTTCGTGGACGCGCTCGACCGGGAACTCGAGGGCAAGCGGGCCGGGGAGATCCTGAAGTTCAACGCCACCCTGGACCAGCGGTTCGGGGATCGCGCCGGACAGGAGGTCGCCTTCCAGGTCCTCGTGAAGGAGGTCAAGGCCAAGAAGCTCCCCCCGGCGGACGACGCCTTCGCCAAGACTGCCTCGGAGTTCGACACCCTGGAGGAGCTGCGGGGAAGCCTCCGGGACCAGCTCACGCAGAGCAAGGAGCGGGCGGCCGACGCCGAGGTCCGCGACCGGGTCGTTCAGGCCCTGGTGGACCGGGTGGACGTCGAGCTCCCCGTGACCCTGGTCGACGAGGAGACCGAGCACCGGGTAAGCCGCGCCCGGGAGCGGGCCGAGCAGGCGGGGCTCTCACTCCAGCAGGTCCTGGACGCCCAGGGCTTCGACGAGCTCCGGTTCCGGGCCGACGCCCGGTCCCACGCGCTCCGGGCCATCAAGGCCGACCTCGTGCTGGAGGCCGTGGCCCGCCGTGAGGGCCTTGAGGTCTCGGCGGAGGAACTCGGCCGAGAGATCTCGCTCCTCGCGGGGTCCCTGGGGCGGGACCCCAAGGACGTGGCCCGGACGCTCGAGCGAACCGGCCAGGTCGTAACACTGGCCGGTGATATCATCCGGACAAAGGCGCTCGACTTGCTCGTCGAGCATGCCGATACCGTTTCCGAAGGCAAGAGCCCATCGGCGGACGAGGCCTCTGCGAAGGCCGAGGAACCGTCCGAGCTTCCAGAAGAGGACCGAGCGGAGGGCGAGTCATGAGCGACCTGAAGGACTACCTCGTTCCCGTCGTCGTCGAGCAGACCAGCCGCGGCGAGCGTTCGTTCGACATCTACTCCCGGCTGCTGAAGGAACGCATCGTGTTCCTGGGCACCCCCATCGACGACGCCGTGGGAAACCTCATCATGGCCCAGCTGCTGCACCTGGAGAGCGAGGACCCGGAGAAGGACATCAACCTGTACATCAACTCGCCGGGTGGCGACATCACGTCGCTATTCGCGATCTACGACACGATGCAGTACATCAAGCCCGATGTGTCGACCATCGTCATGGGGCAGGCCGCCTCGGCCGCCGCGGTGCTCGTCCTGGCCGGCACGAAGGGCAAGCGCTACGCGCTCCCGCACTCCCGGATCCTGCTGCACCAGCCCCACGGGGGTGCACAGGGCCAGGCCGTGGACATCGAGATCCAAGCCAAGGAGATGACCCGGTACCGCAAGCTCCTGGAGGAGCTGATCGCCCAACACACCGGCCAGCCGCTGGACAGGGTGGCCAAGGATACGGACCGCGACTTCATCCTGACCGCCGAGGAGGCCGTGGAGTACGGGGTCGTGGACGAGGTCATCAGCAGCCGGAAGATCCTGCCGGAACTTGCAGCGGCCGCAGTCGGAGGCTCGTAGAATCAAGCCCGAGGGCCGGGTGAGGAACCCGGCCGTTCGATTCAGGGAGCTTGGGGGCGATGGGGAGGCTAGGCGACTCGGACCTGCTGAAATGCTCCTTCTGCGGGAAGAGCCAGAAGCAGGTAAAGAAGCTCATCGCCGGGCCGGGCGTGTACATCTGCGACGAGTGCATCGACCTCTGTAACGAGATCATCGAGGAGGAGCTATCCGAGAGCTCCGAGCTCAAGCTGGAGGAGCTCCCCAAGCCGCAGGAGATCTACTCCTTCCTCGACGACTACGTGATCGGGCAGGAGCAATCGAAGAAGGTTCTTTCGGTCGCCGTCTACAACCACTACAAGCGGATCCAGGTCGGGGCGAAGGACCAGGACGTCGAGCTCCAGAAGTCAAACATCCTGATCCTCGGCCCCACCGGGTGCGGCAAGACGCTCCTCGCCCAGACGCTGGCCAAGATGCTGAACGTGCCGTTCGCCATCGCCGATGCCACCGCGCTCACCGAGGCCGGGTACGTCGGCGAGGACGTCGAGAACATCCTGCTCAAGCTGATCCAGGCCGCCGACTACGACGTGAAGAAGGCCGAGACCGGGATCATCTACATCGACGAGGTCGACAAGATCGCCCGAAAGAGCGAGAACCCGTCGATCACCCGGGACGTCTCCGGCGAGGGCGTGCAGCAGGCGCTGCTCAAGATCCTGGAGGGCACCACGGCCTCGGTCCCGCCGCAGGGCGGGCGCAAGCATCCCCATCAGGAGTTCATCCAGATCGACACCACGAACGTGTTGTTCATCTGCGGGGGCGCATTCGCCGGCCTGGAGAAGATCATCGAGAGCCGGATCGGGAGCCGGGGCGTGGGGTTCGGGGCCGACGTCCGCCGGGTGGACGAGAAGGACCTCGGTGAGATCCTGTCCAAGGTGCTCCCCGAGGACCTACTGAAATACGGGCTGATCCCCGAGTTCGTGGGGCGCCTGCCGGTCCTCACCCACGTCCACAACCTGGACAAGCAGGCCCTGGTGGACATCCTCACCAAGCCGAAGAACGCGCTGGTCAAGCAGTACTGCAAGTTCTTCGAGTTCGATGGGGTGGATCTGGAGTTCAAGGACGACGCGCTCCAGGCCATCGCCGACCAGGCGAACCTCCGAGGCACCGGGGCCAGGGGCCTTCGGGCCATCATGGAAGAGGTCCTCCTGAACGTGATGTACGAGCTGCCGTCGCGCCGGGACGTCACGAAGTGCGTGATCGACCACGACGTCGTGCTGTCCGGCGTGAACCCCACGCTCGTGCCCCGGCAGGAGCCGAAGCGCGAGCGCCGCGAGCGCACCGCCTAGCCGGACCGGCCCCGCTCAATCCAGCTCCTTCGCCAGCTTGCGTGCCCGCTCGATCTCACGCAGCGACGACAGCTCCTCGAGCACCGGCAGGGCCATGTCGAGGGCCAGACGAGCCCGACCGGGCTCGCCCGCCGCGAGGAGCGCTTCCGCCAGGTCGAGGTTGGTCATAGCTCGTTCCCACCGGGCCTCCAGCGAACCGAACCCCACGCTGGCCCGGGCCAGCAGCTGCAGCGCCAGGCCGGCGTCGCCGGCGGCCAGCGCGGCCCGCCCCTCGAGGCGATCGGCGAACAGCGGCAGGGCGACCAGGTCTCCCCGAGTGGCCACGGCCCTCGCCTCCGCCAGGATCTCCGCCGCACGGTCCCAGGATCCCTCCTCGGCGACCAGCTCGCAGCGGACCTCCTGGACGAGCCCCTGGTGCACGCGGGCCGCAGTGGTCGCCTCGATCATGTCCCAGGCCGCCCGGAAGTGGCCTCTTCGTCCGAGGGCTTGCGCCACCCAGATCTGGGCGAACACGGCGCGCTCCGGCTGACCCTCCCACAGCCGGTCCAGGACGGCCAGGAGGCGGTCCGCCGCCGCCCCGTTTCCCTGAGCATCGTGGACCAGGACCGCGGCGGCGAAGGGCCTGCTCGTGAAGTAGGGGGGATCGTCCCGCCGCTCTCCGAGCATGTCGCGGACGAGCTCCAGGTCCGCGAGGAGCCCGGTCCAGTCGCCGAGCCGGAAGCGTGCCGCGGCCCGCCAGGCCACGCAATGCAGGGCCACGGACGGGACGTCGCGGATCATCCGTTCGTACCCGTCGTTCGCGAACCGAAGCGCCTGCCGGTAGAGGCCGACGTCGACTCGCGACCACGCCGCGGCCCCGTGGATGTCCCCGATCTCCCAGGGATCCTCGAGCTCCGGCACCAGCGCCAGCCGTCTGTCGATGGTCCTTACCGCACCGCCGTAGAGCCCCTCCGCCACGTAGGCGCTCGCCGCCCCGTCGAGGGCGGCCGACGCGAGGTCGCTCCGCCCAAGGCGGAGGGCCATCTCGGCGGCCTCCTCGCCGGACTGCCGCATCATTGCGATCTGCTCCGCGGTCAGCTCGGCGGCCGGGAAAGCGAAGGGCCAGAAGGCCCGCACGCTGAGCAGCCTGACCCGCTCCTCGCCGTCTCCTTCGGGCACGAGCGACATGCCGAGGTCGAGGTAGCGCGCCACCTCCTCCATGGACGCGGTCGTCCGCATCGATCCCGGCCACCGGCACGGCACGTCGCACGCACGGGCGCACAGGTACGCGATGCGCGCACGGTCTTGGGGCGCCGCGGCCCTGCGAGCGTCAGCGGCGTCCTTGAAGTACGTGAACGCGAGGTCTCCCTCGTACTGGTCCTGGCAGGCGTCGCCCATGGCCTCTATGGCAAGGGAGCGTTCCAGGTCGTCCACGGCGAGGGCCAGGGCCTGCTCCCCGAGCCGCAAGGCCTTCCGCGAGACCAGCTTGCTCCGGGCGTCCCTCGAGGCCTCCAGGAGGTAGGTGAAGGCCTTGGCCCGCAACTCGTCGAGGGTGCCGGCCGCCACCTCAGGGCTCTCCCGGGCCACCTGGATCGCCATGCCGTAGTGGTAGGCCAAGAGCTCGACGAACTCCCTCTGTCGCTCGCCCGCTGTCTCCTCGATCCATTGGGCCACCGCTTGATGGGCGGCGCCGCGCTCCCGCCGCGGGAGGCTCTCGTAGGCGACGTCGCGGATCAGGATGTGCTTGAAGATGAACTCGGGCTCGCCGGCCATTGACGAGCCCAGCCGGGAGAGCACGAACTCGCGATCCTCCAGTCGGGCCAGAGTCGCGTCGAGCTCCCTCGCCTGCCCGTCCATCAGCCGCCGGACGGGTCCGAGCCAGAACACGCGGCCCACGACGGCGGCGGCCTGGATGGCTCGCTTCTCCGCCGGCGACAGCAGGTCGATGCGGGCTGCCAGGACGGCCTGCACGGAGTCGGGAATCACGACGTTCTCGATGTCGCTCGCGGCCCGCCACCGGCCCGCTTCCCGCACGATGCGGGTCTCGTCGATGAGCTGCCGCACGATCTCCTCCAAGAAGAACGGATTGCCTTCGGCCCGCTCCAGGATCCTCCGATGCACGCTCTCGGGCAGGTCTTCCACGGTGAGGAGGAAGCGGATGAGCCGGTCGGCCTCCTCCTCCGACAACGGCTCCAATCCCACCGAGGAGAAGTTCCGCCGCCCCCCGCCCCACTCCGGCCGCCGGCCGGCCAGCTCGGGGCGGGCCGGACATACGAAGAGAAGCGGGCCCTGGGATCGGTCGGCCAGCTCCTCCAGGAGGCCCAGGAGGGCCGGGTCGGCCCAGTGGATGTCCTCGATCACCGTCACCACCGGAGAGCGGGCCGCCAAGGCCGAGAAGAACGATCGCCACGCCGCATGCGCCTTCCGGCGGACCTCTCGTGGGTCGAGCTCCGTCCACGAGATGATCGGGTCCTCCACGCCGACCGTGTACGCCAGCGCGGCGACGGCCTTCGCGGGGCTGGCCGCAAGCTCGGGTGTGATCAGTTCCGTCCCGACCTTCCTGATCTTGTCAAGGACGGCGTCCGGCGGGTCGGTGTCGAGGATTCCGGCGAAGCCTTTGAGGATCTCGGCCAGGGGCCAGTACGTCACGCCTTCGCCGTACGGGAGACAGCGCCCCCGCAGGACGACGGTGGCCTCGTCGCGCCCCTCCACCCGGGCCAGGAACTCGGCAGTGAGTCGGCTCTTGCCCACTCCCGGCTCCCCGTAGATCGTGACCAGGTTCGCGCGCCCCTCCCGGGCCGTCCGCTCGAAGACGGCCTCCAGGAGCGCCAGCTCCTCGGCGCGCCCCACCATGGGGGCGTGGAGTCCGGGGACCCCCCGCTCGTCGGTCCCGCCCTCGCCGAGGAGCAGGAGCGCCTCCACCGGGGCGGTCTTGCCCTTGAGCTCCACCAGCCCCAGGGGCCGGAACCGGAACCTCCTGGCGGCCCGGGCCGTCCGTCCGGAGGCGACGACCTGTCCCGGCTCCGCGGCCTGTTGGAGCCGGGACGCCACGTTCACAGCATCCCCGGTCACTAAGGCCTCACCCGGGTGGGGCGCCGTCGCGGCCAGCACCTCGCCGGTGTTCACGGCGATCCTGATCCGGAGGGTGACATCGTGGCTCCGCTCGAGGCGCCGGTTGACCTCCTCCAGCCGGGCCTGCATCCGAACCGCCGCCCGCAGGGCCCTGGCGGCGTCGTCCTCGTGCGCCGCTGGGACGCCGAACGCCGCCATGACGGCGTCCCCGATGAACTTCTCGATGGTTCCGCCCTCGGCCTCGATCTCCTCGCGCATGGCCTGGAAGTAGGCGTCCATGACCTCCCGGAGCCGCTCGGGATCGAGCCGCTCGCCCAGGCCCGTGGATCCCGTGACGTCGGCGAACAGCACGGTCACGAGCTTCCGCTCCTGCCCCGCCGCCGCGGCCTCCCTGACCGGCTGCCCGCAGGAGGGACAGAACCGGACGGCGGCGCCCGGCAGCTCGGCACCGCAGTGGGGACACATGGGGGCCAGGGACGCACCGCACGCCACGCAGAACCGGGCGCCGTGCGGGTTCTCCACGCCGCAGGCCTCACACGTCTTCACGGGTAGCGAGTCTAGCGTCGGACAAGTCCGGGCCGATCGGAGCATCCCGTACACTCCGCAACATGAGCGTGCCCGCAAAGCCGAGCCTCGAGGGTCTCGAGGCGAAGTGGGACGAATGGTGGGAGGCCGCTCGCACGTACCGCTTCGACCGGACCCGGCTCCGCGAGCAGATCTATGCGATCGACACGCCGCCGCCGACCGTGAGCGGCTACATCCACGTCGGACACGTCATGTCCTACACCCACACCGACGTGATGGCCCGGTTCCAGCGGATGGTGGGGAAGATGGTGTTCTACCCGATGGGCTGGGACGACAACGGCCTGCCCACCGAGCGCCGGGTCCAAAACTACTTCGGGGTCCGGTGCGACCCATCGCTGCCGTACGACCCGACCCTCGACACGGACCGCCTGGACCGGCCGACCGACGAGCCCGTCGCGGTGTCCCGCCCGAACTTCATCGAGCTGTGTGGCCACCTCACCGCGGAGGACGAGCGGGCCTTCGAGGACCTGTTCCGGCGGCTCGCGCTTTCGGTCGACTGGACCATGACCTACGCGACGATCGACGCGGCGTCACGGCGAGCGTCGCAGCGGGCGTTCCTCCGCCTGCTGGAGGGCGGCCTCGCGTACCAGGCCGAGGCCCCCACGATGTGGGACGTCGACTTCCAGACCGCCGTGGCGCAGGCGGAGATCGAGGACCGCGAGGTCGACGGGACCTACCACCGGGTGGCGTTCGAGCGTGAGGACGGCGGCGGGGCCGTCGAGATCGAGACCTCGCGCCCCGAGCTGATCCCGGCGTGCGTCGCGCTGGTAGTGAACCCCGGCGACGACCGGTACCGGGCAATGGTGGGGACCCGGGTGCTGACCTCGCTGTTCGGGTCGCCGGTGCCGATCGTGGCTCACCCCCTGGCCGAGCCGGAGAAGGGCACCGGCATCGCCATGATCTGCACGTTCGGCGACGTCACCGACCTCCTGTGGTGGCGAGAGCTGTCGCTGCCGACCCGGGTGGTGGTCCAGAGGGACGGGACCATCGCGCCGCCCCGTTGGGGTGAGCCCGGATGGGAGTCCCGCGACCCGGAGGCAGCCAACCGCGCCCAATCCGAGCTGGCAGGCCTGCCGGCGAAGAGAGCCAGGAAGCGGAGCGCGGAGCTGCTCGCCGAATCCAGGGACCTCGTCGGCGAGCCCAAGCCGGTCAGGCACACCGTGAAGTTCTACGAGCGAGGCGAGCGGCCGCTCGAGATCATCTCCAGCCGCCAGTGGTTCGTGAAGACGCTTCAGTTTCGAGAGGACCTGCTGAAGCGGGGTCGCGAGCTCCGCTGGCATCCCGAGCACATGCGGGGTCGGTACGAGTCGTGGGTCGAGGGCTTGAACTCGGACTGGTGCGTTAGCCGCCAGCGGTTCTTCGGCGTCCCCTTCCCGGTGTGGTATCGGCTCGACGAGCATGGCGAGCCGGACCACGAACATCCACTCCTCCCGCCCGAGGACCGGCTGCCCATCGATCCGTCCGACGACCTGCCGGAGGGCTACACGGCCGACCAGCGAGGAGAGCCCGGCGGGTTCAACGGCGACCCGGACGTCATGGACACGTGGGCGACGTCGTCGGTGACCCCGCAGATCGCGGGGAAGTGGGTCGATGACGGCGACCTGTTCGGGCGGGTGTTCCCCATGGACCTTCGGGCACAGGCCCACGACATCATTCGGACGTGGCTGTTCTACACGGTGTTGAAGTCTCACCTCGAACACGACTCGCTGCCGTGGACGAACGCGGCGATCTCGGGCTGGGTGCTGGACCCCGAGCGGAAGAAGATGTCGAAGTCCAAGGGAAACGTGGTCACCCCCATGCCGCTGCTCGAGCGGTACGGGGCGGACGCCGTCCGGTACTGGGCGTCCAGCGCGCGCCTCGGGGTCGACACCGCCTTCGACGAGAGCCAGATCAAGGTGGGGCGCCGCCTGGCCATCAAGGTCCTGAACGTGTCGAGGTTCGTCCTTTCGATCGAGGCCTCCGAGGGCCCGGTCACCGACCCCCTGGACCGCTCGATGTTGCTCCAGCTTGCGAGGGTGGTGGAGGAGGCGACCCACGCGTTCGACGGGTACGACCACGCCCGGGCCCTCGACGTGGCCGAGCGGTTCTTCTGGGGGTTCTGCGACGACTACGTCGAGTTGGTGAAGGGACGAGCCTACGGCGGGAACGGTCCGGAGGCGGCGGGCTCCGCCGTGGGGTCGCTTCGACTCGCGCTCGCGGCCCTGCTGCGCCTGTTCGCGCCGTTCCTCCCGTACGTGACCGAGGAGGTCTGGTCGTGGTGGCGGCAGGGCTCGGTCCATCTGTCCGGCTGGCCGGTGGCGGGCGAGCTCTTGGTGGCCGCGGACGGCGGCGATCCGGAGGTGTACGAGGTGACGGCGGCCGTGCTAACCGCCGTGCGCAAGGAGAAGGCCCTTGCCCGGGTGTCGCTCCGCACGCCCGTGCAACGCGTGAACGTGCGTGATACCGCCGAGCGGATCGAGAAGCTGCGGCTCGCCCAGAGCGACCTGATCGAGGCCGGCAACATCGAGGAGCTCGGGATGGGGGACGGCGAGGGCTCGGGGATCGAGGTGGTTCTGAAGCCCCCCGAGGGCTGAGCGGGTGCGGTTCGAGGAAGCTCTGGCGGAGCTCGACGCCCGGCAGCCCGAGCGGATGGTGCCGGACCTCACCCGGATCGCGGCCCTCGCCAAGCAGCTCGACGATCCCCAGCTCACGTACCCAACCATCCACGTCACCGGCACGAACGGAAAGACCACTACGGCGCGTTCGATGACCGGGCTCGCCTGCGCCCACGGCCTCACGACCGGGCTGTACACGTCGCCCCACCTGCATTCGGTAACCGAGCGGATCGCCGTGTGCGGTGAGCCCATCTCCGAGGAGGAGTTCGCCTCGGAGTACGAGCGGCTCAACCCGTTGCTCGAGCTCATCGATGCGGAGAGGCAGCGCGTCACGTACTTCGAGGCGCTCACCGCGCTCGCCTTCGTGTGGTTCTCGGACAAGCCGGTGTCGCTCGGGGTGTTCGAGGTGGGGATGGGCGGCGCGTGGGACGCAACCAACCTGGTCGCCGGCGACGTGGCCGTGCTCTGCCCGATCGCGCTCGACCACCCGGAGCTGGGATCCACCGTGGAGCAGATCGCGACCGAGAAGGCCGGAATCGTCAAGCCGGGCAAGGTTGTGGTCAGCCGGGAGCAACCGGAGGAGGCGTTCCGGGTGATCCGCGATCGGTGCGAGGGATTCGAGGCCCGCCTGTTGTACGAGGGCCGCGACTTCGCGCTCGAAGAGCGGCGACCGGCCGTAGGCGGCCAGGTGATGTCGGTCCGCGGCCTCCACCGGACCTACGACGACCTGGTGCTGCCGCTCTTTGGGGAGCACATGGCCAGGAACGTGGCGGTGGGGATCGTTGCGCTGGAGGCGTTCCTGGACCGGGCCCTCTCGCTTAAGGCCGTCCGGACTGCCTTGGTTGGGGCGACGTCGCCGGGACGGTTGGAGGTGGCCGCCCAGCGACCGGTGATCGTGCTGGACGGCGCCCACAACCCCTCCGGGGCGGAGGCCTTGGCGGCGGCACTGCGAGAGGCCTTCGCCTGGAGCCGGCTGCACGTCGTGATGGCCGTCTCGGCCAATAAGGACGTTGACGGCATCGTCGCGGCGCTGGCCCCGCTCGGGTTCCGCGCGTACGCCGCGCGGAACAAGAGTGCGCGCTCGGGCGGATCCGAACGGGTGGCGGAGGCCTTTGCCGAGGCCGGCGTCCCGGTGGTGTCGTTCGGCTCGGTGGCCGAGGCCCTGGAGGCGGCTCGCGCCGCCGCGGACGGGGAGGACCTCATCCTGGTCACGGGCTCTCTCTATACTGTCGCGGACGCCCGCGAGGCCCTCGGACGGGGAACCTGAACATGGCTTCGGAATCGACCGTGCTCATCGTGAAACCGGACGCGGTGCGCCGGGGCCTGATCGGCGAGGTCCTGCGGCGCATCGAGGCCAAGGGCCTCCGCATCGCCGAGATGCGGATGATGGAGATCGACCTTCCGTTAGCCGAGGAGCACTACGCCGAGCACCGGGAGAAGCCCTTCTTCGGTGACCTGGTCGAGTTCATCACGTCCGACCCGGTGGTCGTGGCCCAGCTGGAGGGCGAGCAAGCCGTGCCGGTGCTGCGGATGCTGATGGGGCCGACCGACCCCGTGGCCGCCCCGCCCGGCACCATCCGGGGCGACTTCGGCACGATCATCACCGAGAACCTTGTGCATGGCAGCGACTCGCCGGAATCGGCCTTGCGCGAGCTGAAGCTCTTCTTCGGATAGGGAGAGCACCCGGGTGCGTCGCGCACCCGCGGCGGGTCAGCCGGCGCGGCGGAAGGCCACCACCGCGTTCTGGCCGCCGAACCCGAAGGAGTTCGACACGGCGAGTCGGACGTCGAGCTGCCGAGCCTCGTTCGGCACGTAGTCGAGGTCGCAGTCGGGGTCGGTCTTGCGGTAATGGATGGTCGGCGGGATCACGCCACTTTGGATCGCCAACAGGCACGCGGCGGCCTCCACGGCTCCGGCGGCACCGAGCATGTGCCCGGTCATCGATTTCGTGGAGGACACGGCCACCTCGTGCGCGGCGTCCTCGCCCAGCGCGGCCTTGATCGCTTTCGTCTCCGAGGCGTCGTTCAGCTGGGTGGACGTGCCGTGCGCGTTCACGTAGTCGACGGCTTCCGGCTCCTCGCCCGCGTCGTCGAGGGCCCGACGGAGCGCCAGGGCGGCGCCCGACCCTTTCGGATCCGGCGCCGTGATGTGGAAGGCGTCCGCGGAGGCGCCGTATCCCGCGACCTCCCCGTAGACCCTCGCTCCCCGGGCCCGGGCCCGGTCCTCCGTCTCCAGGACCAGCGCGCAGGCTCCCTCGGAAAGCACGAAACCGTCCCGGTCGGCGTCGAACGGGCGGCTGGCGCTCTCGGGATCCGGGTTCTTCGTCAGCGCCGTCATCTGTGCGAACGCGGCGATGGTGAGGGGCAGGGTGGCGGCCTCCGAGCCGCCGACGATGCAGAGGTCGACGTACCCGTCGCGAACGAGGCGCATGCCCTCGCCGACCGCGTGGTTGCTGGAGGCGCACGCGGAGATCGTGCACAGGTTCGGCCCGGTGAGGCCGTAGATCATGGCGATGTGGCCGGCGGCCGCGTTCGCCATGAGGGCCGGCACCATGAACGGGCTCACCCGGCCGGGGCCCTTGTCCCGCAGGACGTCGTGTTGGTTGAGGAGCCACTCGATCCCGCCGATGCCGGTGGCGAACACCACACCGGCCCGGTCGGAGGCGACCTCGGGGCGACCCGCGTCGTCCCACGCGAGCTTGGCCGAAGCCACGGCGAAGTGCACGAACCGGTCGGTCCTGCGAGCCTCCTTGGGTTCGAGCCAGTCCGAGGCTTGGAAGCCGTCGACCTCGCCGGCCAGCGTCACGGGAAGGGCGGCCGGGTTGAACCGCTCGATCCGGCGGATGCCATTCCGGCCGGAGGTCGCGCCGGCCCAGAAGTCATCGACGCCGATGCCGATCGGCGTTGCCGGCCCGATGCCGGTGACGACAACCGTGCGCTCAGCCGACACCGAGCTTGGAGGCCACGAGCTCGACGGCTTGGCCCACGGTCTTCACGCCATCCATCTCGTCCTCGGGAATCTCGATGTTCCACTCCTCCTCGAGGGCGAGGACGGCCTCAACCAGGTCGAGCGAGTCCGCGTTCAGGTCCTCGGCGAACCGAGCGTCGGGCGTGACCTGCGTCTCTTCGACGGCCAGCTGCTCCGCCAGGACCTTTCGGACCCGGGCGCCGATCTCCGCCTTGTCCATCCTTCCTCCTTGCCTCCGTCCGGTGCCCGCAAACTCTAGAGGGAGCGGCCCCAGCCGACTAGGCCGTGAGCCCCCCGTCGACCGGGATCACCGCGCCGTTCACGTAGGACGCCTCGTCCGACATCAGGAACCGGACCACGGCGGCCACCTCCTCCAGATGCGCGGTCCGGCCGAGCGGGGTCTGGTCAACGTAGTAGGCCCGGGCCTGTCCCGTGAGGTGCGAGGTCATCTCGGTGTCAACCAACCCGGGGCAGACGGCGTTCACCGTGATGCCCTTGCCTCCCACTTCCCGGGCCAGCGACTTCGTGATGCCCACCAACGCCGACTTCGACGCGGCGTAGACGGTTTGGCCCGGGTTTCCGTGCAGGGCAACGGCCGAGGACATGTTCACGATCCGGCCCCACTTTGCCCTGAGCATCGATCGAAGCGCGGCCTGGGAGCACAGGAACGCGCCGCGCACGTTCGTGTCCATGGTGCGCTCGTACTCGTCTATGGAGTACTTCACGAGGAGCCCGTCCCGGGAGTAGCCGGCGTTGTTCAGCAGGCCGGTGACCGGCCCGAGGGTCTCGCCCACCTCCCGGAAGGCCTCCGAGACGGAACCCTCATCCAAGGCGTCGAGGTGGACGATGCGCCCGCCTACGCCGGCGGCCTCGATCGCCTGGAGCGCCTCCTTGGCGTCGGTGTCGCTGGTCCGGTAGCCCACGGCCACCTTCCATCCCCCGGACGCAAGCGCCTCCGCGCATGCGCGGCCGATGCCCCGGGAGCCGCCGGTCACGACGGCGACCTTCACGATGTTGGTTCCGGCGCCGTCCATCGAAGCAGGTTCGCCCCCCACGCCAGGCCGGCGCCAAACGAGGTCAGCAGCACCACCGCGTCCTGCTGGATCCGCCCGGCCCGCCACGCCCGGTCGAGCGCGACGGGGATGGACGCTGAGGACGTGTTCCCGATCTCCTCCACGTCGATCACGGCCCGGTCCATGCCGATCCCAAGTCGCTCCGCCACGGCGATCATGATCCGCGAGTTCGCCTGGTGGGGGATGAGCAGGTCCACGTCCTCGGGTTGGTACCCGGACTTCTCCAAGAGCTCGCGGCAGGCCCCCGCCATCTCGGTCACCGCCCGCTTGAACACGTCGCGGCCTGACGGCATCCTGATCGCGTGGTCCCTCCGGGCCACGGTCTCCGCTGTGGCCGGGCGGGCCGAGCCGCCCGCCGGGATGATCAGCAGCTCCGCCGCCCCTCCATCGGTGCCGAGGATCGTGCCGATGATCCCCGGCACATCCGATGGCCGGAGCACCACGGCTCCGGCCCCGTCCCCGAACAGCACGCACGTGCTGCGGTCGGTCATGTCGAGCACCCGTGACAGCACCTCGGCCCCCACCACGACCACCGTCTCCGCAGCCCCCGACTCGATGAACGCTGCGCCGGTGGAAAGCCCGAACGAGAATCCGGCACAAGCCGCGTTGAGGTCGAACGCCGGACAGCCGATGCCGAGCTTGCGCTGCGTCCACACCGCCGCGGCGGGGATCGGGGTGTCGGGGGTGAGCGTGGCGCAGATCAGCAGGTCCACCTGATCGCGAGCGATGCCCCCCGCGTCGAGGGCCCTCCACACGGCCGTCGTGGCGAGGTCCGAGGTGGCCTCGCCGTCCGAGGCGAACCGGCGCTCGCCGATCCCCGTGCGCTGGCGGATCCACTCATCGCTCGTGTCGACGATGGACTCGAAGTACGCGTTCGTGACGATTCGCCCGGGGAGGGCCGACCCGACGCCGGCGACGGTTGCGTGGCGCCCGGCGGTCATGCCTGCCGCTCCTCGCCGCCCTCCATCCATGCCACCGGCTGGCCGACCGAGACGGGCTGGCCGTCGCGCCCGAGGATGCCACCCATCCGTCCGTACATGGGGGCGAGGATATCGTCCGCCGACCCACCGTGTTCCACGCGAGCCACCGGCTGGCCCTTCTCCACCCACTCTCGGCCGCCTCGGAACCGGCGGGGGGGAAGGACCCGAAGCCGACCGGTGGTCGGCGCGACCATCAGGGTGATGGGCAGCCCGGCCGACTCGCCGAGGTCGGGCTGGGGCTGGGGGTCCGACAGACTCACGATGCGACCTCCTCGCTCCCCGCCCGGGCGAAGGCCGCCGCCTCCTCCGGCGAGCCCACGGAGGCGACCCGAAGGCCGGGGAACGCCCGCTTCGCAAGCTTCGAGAGCACCTGGCCCGGGCCGGCCTCGGCGAACACATCGATGCCGGCCTCGGCGAGCGCCTGCATCGAGCGTTCCCATCGCACCGGCGAGACGACGTGGCGGGACAGCCCGTCGCGGAGCGCGGCGGGTTGGCCCACGAATCGTGCGGACACGTTGGCCACGATGGGGAACCGGGGCTCCGCGAACTCCAGCTTCGCCAGGGCCTCGCGGATGGGCTCCACCGCGGGCTGCATGAGGGGGGAGTGGAAGGCACCGGCCACCCTCGGCCGGATGGCCCTGGCGCCCCGGCTCTTCGCGGCCTCCTCGGCTCGCTCGATCGCCTCGACCGTCCCGGACAGGACCACCTGGTTCGATGCGTTCTCGTTCGCCACGGCAAGGACGTCGCCCCGTCCGGCCGACTCGCAGATCTCGGCCGCTTCCTCCGGGGTCACCCCGACCAGGACCGTCATGGTCCCGGTCCGGCGGTCCGACGCCATCTGCATGGCCCGGCCCCGGGCCGCCACCGCGCCGAGAGCCGGGGAGAAGCCCACGACCCCGGCCGCCACGATCGCGGCGAACTCGCCCAGGGAATGTCCCGCGGCCGCGTCGAAGCGAGCCCCCTCCGCCTCCAGGACCCGGAACGCCGCCACGTCGCAGGCGAGCAGGGCGGGCTGGACGAACTCGGTGGTCGAAAGCAGCCCCTCGTCGCGGCAGGCGGCCACAACGTCCCGTCCAATGGCCCCCGAGGCCTCTTCCATGACGGCCAAGCCCGCATCATGCTCGGTCCAGGGGTCGGCCATGCCCGGGAACTGGGATCCCTGCCCGGGGAACAGGACGGCTACGGCCAACGCGCTCCTCCCATGCGCGAGTCGGTCATCCTCGGCTGCTTCGACCCTACTCTGGGGGCGAGGGTTACGCACTGGGGGTTGCGCTCCGGCGCGCCCAGGTTGCCACCCCGACGCCCGTCCTGTAGAACAGTCGCGAATCCGAATGGCCGAGAGGGTTCGACGAAGTCTTGTGCCCCAGCGTCGCGGCAGCATGGGCGCCGAGGGGATGTTCGGGTTCCTGGGTCAGGACATGGCCGTCGACTTGGGGACCGCGAACACGCTCGTCTACGTTCGGAACGGCGGCATCGTGCTGAACGAACCCTCGGTTGTCGCCATCAACACGATGACCGGAGCCATCGTCGCCGTGGGCAATGAGGCCAAGCGGATGATCGGCCGCACCCCGAACCACATCCAGGCGGTCCGGCCGCTGAAGGACGGCGTTATCGCGGACTTCGACGTCACCGAGAAGATGCTTCGGTACTTCATCCAGCGGGTGCACAAGCGTCGCCTCCTGGCCAAGCCGCGCGTGGTGGTGTGTGTACCGTCGGGATGCACGGGTGTGGAGCAGCGGGCCGTCGAGGAAGCCACCATCGCGGCCGGGGCCCGCCGCGCGTACATCATCGAGGAGCCCATGGCCGCCGCGATCGGCGCGGGACTCCCGATCCATCAGCCCACCGGCAACATGATCGTCGACATCGGCGGCGGTACCACCGAGGTGGCGGTGATCTCCCTCGGCGGCATCGTGACCAGCACCAGCCTCCGGATCGGCGGTGACGAGCTCGACGAGGCCATCATCAGCTACGTGAAGAAGGAGTACTCGCTCCTGCTCGGCGAACGCACGGCTGAGGCCATCAAGCTCGCCGTGGCGTCCGTGTACCCGATGCAGGAAGATCTGATCGCGGAGATCCCGGGACGGGACCTGGTGAGCGGCCTCCCCAAGACCATCCAGATCTCGGACAGCGAGATCCGCCAGGCCATCGAGGAGCCGGTCACCTCCATCATCGACGCCATCAAGTCCACCCTCGACCGCACGCCCCCCGAGCTCGCCGGAGACATCATGCACAGGGGCGTCGTGCTCACCGGCGGCGGCGCGCTGCTTCGAGGATTCGACAAGCGCCTCCGGCACGAGACCGGCATGCCGGTCCACATCGCCGACAACCCGCTGTCCTCCGTGGCCATCGGGTCCGGCCGGTGCCTAGAGGAGTTCGAGATCCTCCAGCGGGTCCTGGTGAGCCCGTCCCGCGGGTAGCGGGATGGCGCTTCCCTCCAGAGCACGAAGCGCACGGGTCCTGGTCGTGGCCCTGGTCTCGTTGTCGCTCGTCACGATCACCTTGGATTACCGGGAGGGGGAGGATGGACCCCTCGCAGGACTGGGCCGCGTCGCCATCACACTGATCAGCCCGCTTCAGGAGGCGGTGTCGAAGCTCACGGATCCCATCGGCAACTTCTTTTCCACGATGGTCCGCCTCCCGGCCATCCGCGCCGAGACCGAGCGGCTTCGGGACCGGGTGGCGGAGCTCGAGTCGCAGCTCGGGACCACGGTCACCAACGAGCAGCGTCTGCACGAGCTCGAGGAGCTCTTGGCGCTCCAGGAGAGCCTGGGCCCAAACGTCGAAACGCTGGCCGCGCAGATCATCGCGAGCGGAGTGTCGAACTTCGAGTGGACCTTCACGATCAACAAGGGTTCGAGCGACGGCGTTCGGATGGACATGCCTGTGGTTGCGAGCGGCAAGCGGCTGGTCGGCCATGTCGTGCAGGCGACGACCGATTCCGCCGTCGTCCAACTGATCGTTGACCCCGACTCGGCGGTGGCCGGTCGCTTGGAGACGTCGCAGCAGACCGGCCTGGTCTCGGGCCATGGAGACCAGGATCTGCGGATGGGATTAGTGGACGTCACCACCGATGTGGAGGCGGGGGAGCAGGTGGTGACGGCCGGCTATCGGATCCCGGGGGTGGCGCGGGGCCTGTACCCGCCGGGCATCCTGATCGGGACCGTGTCCCGGGTACTGCCCGAGGAGGTGGCTTTGGAGAAGTTCGTCACGGTGAGCCCGGCCGTGGACTTCTCCACCCTCGACATCGTGCTGGTGGTCCTGTCGAATGCGTCGAGGTAGTCTGGCTCGTGCGCCGGTTTCTCACGCTCACCGTCGTGATCGTCATCGCGCTGCTGGCACAGACGACCGTGTTCGCGGACGTGCGGCTGCTCGGCGCGCGCCCGGAGCTCATGTACCTGCTCACGATCGTGTTCGCTCTCCTCGAGGGGCCGTCGTCCGGGGCCATCTCCGGGTTCGCTGGAGGCATGGCCCAGGACTTCCTCCTGAACCAGCCGAAGGGCATCACTGCCCTCACGCTCACCCTCGTCGGCTACGCCGTGGGGCTGCTCCGCCAGTACATCGTGAGCCCCTCGCCCATCCTGCCGGTGCTGATGGTGGCCGGGGGCACCTTCGCGGGGGTGCTGTTCTACGGGGTGGTGTCGTTCCTCCTCGGGCAGTTCGACAGCACGCTCCCGTACCTGGTCCGCGTGGCGGCGCTCGCCGCCGTGTACAACGCCATCCTCACGCCGCTGCTGTATCCGCTCCTCCGGCGGCTGGCCGAGGGGTCGCGCTCGCAGAAGGTGGTTCGGTGGTGAGGGGCCGGTGACGGGGGATAGGACCGGGCTGCGGTTGAGGGTCCTGGCCGGGCTGGTGGCGTTCATGCTCGCGGCGCTCACCACGCGCCTGTGGTTCCTCCAGGTGCTGGCGTCGGAGGCGTACCGGACCGAAGCCACGCAGAACTACGTTCGTTTGGTTGGCCTTCCCGCGCCCCGCGGGCGGATCCTCGACGACACCGGAACCGTGCTGGTGGACAACCGGAGGAGCCTGGTCGTCACGGTGAACCGGCAGGCGGCGGGGGAGAACTTGGAGGAGGTGCTGTACCGCCTGTCGAAGCTGCTCGGCGTGCGGGTCGAGGAGCTCGCGTCCCGGGTGGAGGACCCCCGATACTACGTGTTCCAACCGGTGCCGGTGGAGGTGGACGCGCCGAAGCGGGTCGTCTTCTACATCGGCGAGCACAGCGACGAGCTGCCGGGGGTCGCGTGGATGGAGGTGCCGGTCCGCATCTACCCGGAGGGGACCCTCGCGGCGCACGTCCTCGGCTACCTGGGGCAGATCAGCCCCCCCCAGCTCGAAGACCCGACCTTCGCCGACTATCAGCCGGGGGACGAGGTCGGCAAGACCGGCGTGGAGGCCCAGTACGAGCAGTTCCTTCGGGGAACCGAGGGCTTGATCAAGCTCAGGGTGAACTCGGCCGGCGAGATCCTGAGCCAGATCGGCGAGCGACCCGCCCAGCCCGGGAACGACGTGGTCCTCACCATCGACGCCGATGCCCAGAGGCTGGCCGAGGAGAGCCTCTCCCTCGGCCTCCAGTCCGCGCATGGGATCGTCGAAGGCGGCACCGGACGCACCCTCCAGGCGACCGGCGGCGCGGTGGTCGTGATCGACCCCACCACCGGCGCCATCAAGGCCCTGGCGTCGTCGCCGACGTTCGACCCGGCCCTGTTCGTGCAGAGCATGTCGAGCAACGAGTTCAAACGGCGGTTCGGGGCGGCCAGGGACTATCCGCTGCTGAACCGGGCCACCCAGGGCGAGTACCCGCCCGGCTCCGCCTACAAGCCGTTCGTGTTGCTCTCTGCGATGCGTCTGGGGATGGTATCGGTCTCCGAGTACTACCCCTGCCCCCCGTTCTGGGAGGTGCCGGAGGACCCGCTCGAGGAGGTCTTCCACAACTGGACCTCGGCGAACCTCGGATCCATCAGCCTGGCCCAGGCCCTTTGGGACTCGTGCGACACGGTGTTCTATCCGATCGGGTACGACTACTGGCGTCGCTTCTACCCGCCGACCGAACCGCCGGTCGAACCGCTCCAGGGCGACCTGGAGGCGATGGGGTTCGGCCGGCCGACCAACGTGGACCTGCCGTTCGAACAGGACGGCCGGGTCCCGGACGCGCAGTGGAAGGCGGACATCCACAAGGACAACCCGGAGACCTTCCCCGACGGCCGATGGTTCCCCGGTGACTTCATCAACATGTCGATCGGCCAGGGCGACACGCTCGCCACCCCGCTCCAGATCGCCGCGGCCTACGCCGCCATCCAGAACGGCGGCCGGCTGTGCGTGCCCCACGTCTTCCAGGAGGCGCAGAGGCCGGGAGGAAAGGCCATCCGGGCGTGGCGGCCACGGTGCGGGCGGCGCCTGCCGGCCACCCAGGCGCAGATCGAGTACGTGCGCCAAGCCCTGACCCAGGTCCCGGTGCAGGGCACGGCGGCCTTCGCCTTCAGGGGATTCCCCTTCTCGCAGGTCTGGCTGGCCGGGAAGACCGGTACCGCGGAGGTGTTCGGCCGGCAGGACTACGCGTGGTTCGCGGCCATGACAAAGGTGCCGGGCCGCCAATACGTCGTGATGGCCCTGGTCGAGCAGGGCGGTCACGGGTCCGAGACGGCGGCCCCCATCGTCCGAAGGGTGGTGGAAGGCCTGTACGGCCTACCGATCACGCAGTTCGCGAGCGGAGGGGTGACGGACTGATGGACGTCGTCGCGACCAGGGTCGTCGTGGCGGATAGACGGCCGTTCCGGCACCTCGACCCCCTCCTGTTGCTGGCCGCCCTGGCCCTCGCGGTGGTGGGGCTGGTCGTGATCTACTCGGCGACCCGCGCCTCGCTCGTCGCGCAGCAACTGGATCCCGGCGTCTTCTTGAAGCGGCAGGTCACGTTCGTGACGCTCGGTGCTGCGGTGGTGCTCCTCGCCGCGAGCTTCGACTTCCGGTTCGCCAAGGTCTACGCCGGCTTCGTGTACCTGGCCAGCCTGGTGTTGCTGATGCTGGTGCGAACCCCCTTGGGGACCACCATCCGGGGGTCGCAGCGGTGGTTCCAGCTCTTCGGGTTCCAGCTCGCGCCGTCCGAGTTCGCGAAGCTCGCCCTGATCGCGATGCTGGCCGCGGTCCTGTCCGAGCTGCGGAGCGCAGACCTTTCCCTTCAGGACGTGTTCCGGGCCACGGCCATCGCGGCGGCCCCCGGGCTCCTGGTGTTCCTCCAACCGGACCTCGGGACGTCGATCGTGATGGTGGCGATCCTGGTGGGCGTCCTGGTGGTGGTGGGGACGCGGGCCCGGTACCTCGGGATCCTGGCCCTCACGGCCATCGTGTTGATCTTCGGGGCGTTCCAGGTCGGCCTGGTAAAGGACTACCAGATCGCCCGACTCACGGCGTTCGCGGACCCGGAGAACGATCCGCTGCGCGCCGGCTGGAACCGAGACCAGGCTGAGATCGCCATCGGTGCGGGCGGCCTGTTCGGCCGGGGGTACCTGAAGGGCACGCAGACGAACCTGGACTTCGTTCCGGAGCAGCACACCGACTTCATCTTCACCGTGATCGGGGAGGAGTTCGGCTTCATGGGGGCCATCTTCGTGCTGATGTTGTTCGCCCTCCTGATCTGGCGAGCGGTCAGGATCGCGCTGTTAGCCAAGGACCCCTTCGGGACGTATGTCGCGGCAGGCATCGCATCGATGCTGGCCATCCAGGTATTCGTGAACGTGGGGATGACGCTGGGGATCATGCCGATCACGGGAATCCCGCTCCCGTTCGTGTCCTACGGCGGGAGCTCGTTCCTCACGAACTGCGCGGCCGTGGGATTGCTCCTGAACATCCACATGCGACGCCTGACGTAGTCCCCGAGCGAGCCCGTTCCCTCCACATCATTCCTCGATGTCGATGGTCCACAGGAACGTCGATCCCTCCGGCCCCGAGGATTCGAGGACCACGTCGCCGCCCATCGACCGAGCCGCGCCGCGGGCGAGCGACAGGCCGAAGCCAAGACCCTGATGGACCCGAACGTTCAGATCCTCGACCTGCTCGAGGAAGCCGAAGATCCGCTCGCGATCGTCGGCATCGATCCCGGGTCCGGCATCCACGACCCTGACCTCCATCTCGGCCCGGCCCCGGGCCACCTGGACGGTCACCGCCGCGTCCGGTGGTGAGAACTCGAGCCCGTTCGCCACCAGCTCGCCGAGGATCCTCCGTCCGACGACCGGGCTGAGGGTCGCCGTGAACGGACCGCCATCCGCAATCACCCGAACCCGGGGGTCGGGCGAGGCCACTTCCTCGGCCAGGGCGGCTACGTCCACCTTCTCCGCCATCCCCGAGTCGATCGTGAGCTCGAACCGTTCGACCAGCCGGGCGAGGGCCTCTGAGCGCTCGACGATCCGGTCCGCGAGCTCCTGACGTTGGGCGAACGTGTCGTCGGCCTTGGCCAAGGTCTGGGCCATCCCCAGGATGACGGTGACCGGCGTGCGGAGCTCGTGGGAGAGCCGTGCCACCAACTCGTGCCGTCGTGCGGCCCGCTCGACCAAGGCAGCGTGGGCCTGCTCGAGCTCACGGGTCCGGCGGCGCTCTCGTTCCAGCGCCTCCGTGAGTTCCTCGATGACCGATGGGGTGACCTCGGGCGAGAGGACACCGCCACCCTGAGCTGCGTGGAGCACGGCGTTCAGGATCTCGTCGCCGTCGGAGTCCTTCAGCACGTACCCGGAGGCTCCGGCGACGAGCATCTCTCGGACGATGTGCTGGTCCTCGTGACCGGACAGCGCGACGATCCCGATGCCCGGATGGAGGTGCTTCAGCCGGCGAGTGGTCTGGATCCCGTCCATGTCCGGCATGCGCACGTCCATCAGGACAACGTCGGGCTCGACCGTTGGGACGAGCTCCAAGGCCTCCGGCCCGGATCGGGCCTCGCCCACCACGTCCAGGTCACCCGCGTCGAGCAGGGCGAGCAGCGACTCCCGGAATCCGGCGTTGTCGTCCACCACGACGACCCGCACCCGACGGCCGGGGATGGGCGTCGTCTGAGTGGAGGCGCCACCGCCTTGGTCGTGCGGGCCCATGAGGGAAGTCTCGGCCACTGAGGGCCGCGAAGTATATCGGACGCCTCCCCCTTCCTGGTCGGATTCGAGCCGACAGCGCGCTAGCCACATCGGCCTAGCCCGGTGAGCAGGCGATCTCCTGGGAGCCGGGCGGTGGGTTGCTATCCTGTTACCAGGTTTCCCTCGCCGGACCGAGGCCGTGGGCTTCGGGGAACGGGCGAGGCAGAGGTGGTGCGGGCCAGGCCCCGCCGGCTCCGGGCGATCGCCCGCAGGGCCGCGGCCGGGGGCGGCCGGTGCCGGAACAGGGCGTACAGGTTGCAGGACGAGCGGCGCTTCGCCGCGCCGAATGGCTCACAGCCATCCGAGCGCGGCCGCGCTCCACGAAGCACCCGAGCGATCACCCTCGAGCGAGGGCGGGCTCGCGCACGTTCTCGGCCCCTGCTCGTCCCTACCCTCCGGCACTCGCGCGCACTCGAGCGAGTGGGAAGGAGTCGGAACTGATGACGGAGCACACAGAGTCGCTCCAGGAGCCGGCCGTTACATCGGGGTCTGGGGACGAGGCCGGTGCGGCGCCCCGCCCACGCCGGCGGCGACGCAGCAACCGTGGGCGAGGACGGGCCGGCGGAACCGGCCTCGCCGGCGAAACGACCTCGTCGGAGACAGCCGGCGAGGGCGGGGAGGGAGCGACCGCC
>JBOGVG010000164.1:0-5664 GCA_050692435.1 Actinomycetota bacterium | reverse complement strand
GGTCGTAGGCGGCGCCGATTGCCGTGGGGGTCTCCGGGAAGTTCCCGCCGTGCAGCGCGGCCCCGAACACGATCATCTCGGTGCCGGTCCACACGCCGACGGCGTCGGTCAGCTCGATCGGACCCTCGGCGATCGTGCGCCACGAGTCGGAGGCAGGTCGTACGCTGCACCGTCCAACGGCCGGTTCTTGGTGCGCAAGCTTGTGCCCCACACGATCAGCTCTTCGCCCGTCCAGACCGACAACGGCGCCCGAGCGGTGAGCCCGCTCGGAGGAAGCACGCGCCACCGCTGCGTCGCGGGATCGTAGGCCGCACCGTCGGAGAGCGTGCCGGGCTCCTCCCCGGAGTACGACCCGTCCCAGCCGCCCCAGACGAGGAGCTCGGTTCCGGTCCACCCGGAGGCTGGGAATGAGCGGCCGGGGATCGGAGCCGGGGGGATCGCTCCCCAGGTGTTCGATGAAGCGTCGAACGCTACGCCGTCCCGTTCGGGAGGCTGCTCGTCGGAGCTGCCAACCCACCCGCCCCAAATGAAGAGCTGAGAGCCGGTCCACGCCTGTGCCCCTCCGGTTCGGATCTCGGGCGGCGCCGGCAACTCCGTCCAGCCTTCGGGGATGCTCGAGAGTTCGACGCGTGGCGGCGATCCAGACGGTGCCGGAGTGGGCGTGGAGGGACCGGCCTCCTGTACGCGCTCCGAAAACGTGACCCACGCGAAAACGGCCGCGGCCGCGAACACGGCGAACGCGATCAGGATGGCCGTGCCGCGCCGACTTGGTGAGGGTCCCGAAGGCGGCACGGATCTGCGCATCTACCCCTCAGTGCGGCGACGGGACTTCCGACCAGAGGTGGGGGAACGGGATCATACGAGCGCTGCGGCGGCGAGCGTGACCACTACGACGAGACGACTTATCCACTACATGAACAACCCTCACAACTGTACAGACTTGGATGGCCCCAGAGGGGTTCCCGTTTGTTCTTGAACCACGGACACGGCCTCTGTCTCGAATGAGCAGATCTGGGGGGCAGTCGGTTCGTGACGGAACGGACTGCGTAGACACGGTTGCCCTGTCACAGCTCCTTCAGGAGTTCCACGCCGACCTCCCGGTAGCCGATGGCTCCGTAAAGCCCGCGAGTGGCGGCGTTCGTGAGATGTGTGTCTAGCCAGATCATCCGTGCCTCCACGTTGCGCCCCCAGGCCTCGATCGCCCGCATCAGGGCCATACCCACGCCTCGGCGACGGTGCGATACGTCACGATCAACTCCTCCACGTAGACGTCGACGCCGGTTCGGTGGTACGTGCCGCCGCCCTCGTGGCGCTGAAGCGACGCATCCACGAAACCGACCACGGTGTTACCTATTAGGGGACAAAAGACCTCGGATCGGGCCCGTGACCAGGTCCTTCTTCGAGTTCGCTCGACCTGCTCCGCCTCGGCGGCCACTATGGGGGTCCAGACTGTCCACTAGACGAGACACCTGTTTTCTCCACATTGTCTGGCCACACGATGACCATCTTGCAGGAGGTGGCCGTCGTGGGCGCGGTGGGGATGACGCTCGTCACAGCCGCTGTCTAAGCCTTCGGTCGATAGGAATGAGGGTCTCCTCACAGGAGAGGGAAGCCCGATGCGAACCATGTTCAGTCCGTCGGCACCTCGCCCCGCAACCACTGGATGTACCGCTTGGCGGAACTCTCCACCACCTGCTGGGCATCTCGACGCAGGACTGGCTCCCACCAGCCGCTGTAGATCCGGTCGAAGGGGTACGGCCGCACCGCGTCAACCACGCGCCGAACCGCCTGCTCCGGAAGCGGCAGCCGATTCGGCGCGCTCCGCACGAACGTTACCCGGTCCTCGCCGGGGGTCACGAAGATCGTGTCGCCGCTCAGCAGCGCCCCGGCGCCCCCGGCCCCCTCGGCCCAGTGCACCACGGCGCTGCCCGCGAAGTGCCCGCCGCACTGAACCAGGGTGACGCCGGGCAGGACCGGCAGCGAACCGGACCATGTCCGCAGGGCGCGGTTGGCTCGGGTGAGCCAGTGAGCATCGGCGCTGGGCAATAGGATCTCGGCGCCAAAGGCGTTGCTCCACTCGGTGATGGCACCGTAGAAGTGCGGGTGGCTCGCGCTGATGGCGCGCAGGCCTCCGGCGTCCCTGACCGCCCGGACGGCCGGCTCGTCGAGGAAGGCGGGCGGGTCCCACAGCAGGTTGCCCTCCGAAGTGCGCACCAACAGCGCCCGCTGGCCGATGGCCACCGGCGGGTCCACGCCGATCCCCTCCAGGCCCGGCTCCACCTCTCGGACGTCACTCCGGTGCCCGGCCGCGCTCAGCTCCGCCAGCGTGGTCCAGGACTGGCCGGCGGGTGGCACCCACTGCCGCTCGTCCGTGCAGATGCCGCACACGTCCGGCGTCGACTCCGCGTCCGGGTAGTGGTTGCCGCAGGTTGCGCAGATCCAGACCGCCACGGTTCCCGTCCTTCGATCAGGTCATCTGGCCAGGGGACACACATCCCACGCTAGACGATCATCTACAAGCGGTAGCGGGCCACAGGCGCACATGCTCATGCTCAACGAATCGTGCGCGGTCGCTTGACCGCGTAGGGGCCGTTCGCCACGTTCTCTTCGGCCGCGGCGGTAATCACGGGACTGCTCATGATGTCTCCGACGTGCCGGCGCCCGGCTCTGGGTGCTCACCCTTTCTCCCTGTCCAGGACCAGGCATACCCCGTTGATGCAGTACCGGAGGCCCGTCGGCTCCGGGCCGTCGTCGAACACGTGCCCGAGGTGGCCGCCGCACCGCCGGCAGATAACCTCGGTGCGGACCATCCCGTGGGAGTGATCCGGGCGCAGCTCTATGGCTGCGGCCACCGCCGGCTCCGTGAAGCTTGGCCAGCCCGTCCCGGAGTCGAACTTCGCTCCGGAGCTGAACAGCTCGGCACCGCACCCGGCGCACCGGAACACCCCGTGGTCCTTGCTCGTGGCGTATTCGTGGCTGAAGGGGCGCTCGGTCCCCTGCTCCCGGAGCACGTGGTACTGCTCGGGGCTAAGCTCCTCGCGCCACTGCTCCTCGGTTTTCCCTCGTTCCAATGCCGTGCCTCCTCGGTCGTCCACGATTATGCCGTCGTGCTGGTCAGAGTGTGCCTGAACCGAAGCCAGAAGGCGGGGTGGCGAAGGCGGGCGCACAGGCCGTCCACGTCCATCCGAGGGGACGCCCGAGGTGCCCAGCCCCTCGACCCGGGTCCCCGCGGCGAGGCCCTCGGCGATCCGCGCCGCATCCCTGGCCTGCCCATGGGGCTGACCACTCCACCGCCTGTATCGCTCGGCATCTCCGGCGCCTGCCCCCGATCGAGCGGCAGGCCTCGATGCCCAACTCGGCGAGGAGGTCGCATGGCTCCCCTCAGGCTCCTCTCCTGGCACGGTCACCGAGGCGAGATCGGGGCACCGGTTCCCAATGAGCAAGCAAGGGGATGCCCCTGAAGTGCCTGGTCACGGGCCGAATCCGAGTTCGCACCCCACAGGCACTGGCAACGGCGCGGAGCGGCTGGTTCTAGATAGGCTCCGCGATGGAGGTGCGTGCTTGGCGACCAATGCCGTTCCTGCTCGAGCTTCAAGCGACTCCATCATCCGAGCCCGGCGGTTCCGCATCCTCGTGCGAACCGCGCTCGCCCTGCTCGCCTTCTGGACGCTGTGGTTGGCCGCGGATCGGTACCTCACCTTCCTCCTGAGGGCCTACGCGAATCGCCGGTACGACGACTCGGTGTGGCTCTCGTGGGCGGGCGCGATGGTTGCCGCGGGTCTCCTGTTCGGGCTGGCGACCTGGCTGCCCTTCGCCAAGATCCGCTTCTTGCCGAGCCGGCTCCTGATGGCCGCTGTGGCCCTCTTGCCGGTCGCCCATTTCTGGTGGGTCTTCAACGAGGGTCACGAAGCGTCGGGCGGGTGGTTGGGGCACTTCTACTGGTTCGACGGGGGAGAGATCCAGTTCCCGATGGCCGCGTTTGCCGGTGTCGCGATCGCGTCGGGTTTCAGGACAAAACCCGAACGTTGGGCGACCGATGCCGTTCCTGGTCGAGCTTCAAGCGCCTCGATCATCCAAGCCTGGTGGTTTCGCATCCTCGTGCGAACCGCGCTTGCCCTGCTCGCCTTCTGGACGCTGTGGTTGGCCGCGGATCGATACCGCGCCACCTTCCTGAGTGGTGAGGTGACGGGCGAAAGGGTCCCAACCGATTTTCCGTACGACGGCTTGTCGTGGCTCTTATGGGCCGGCGCGACGGTGGCCGCGGGTGTCCTGTTCGGACTGGCGACCTGGGTGCCCTTCGCCAAGATCCGCTTCTTGCCGAGCCGACTCCTGCTGGCCGCCGTGGCCCTCTTGCCGGTTGCCCATTTCTGGTGGGCCTACCTCGAGCGTCACGCAGCGTCGGGCGGGTGGCTGGGGCGAACGTACTGGTTTGACTTGTCGATAGGGATCCAGTTCGTGATGGCTGCGTTTGCCGGTGTCGCGATCGCATCGGGTTTCAGGGCCAAACGCTAACGTCGGAGCGCTGTAGCCCTCAGACTCAAGATACATTGACCTGCGAGCTCATCAGGCGGAAGTGGACCTACCGTCGGCGGACACCCGGACGACGGCCTCTCGATCCGGAGAGAACCGAGCTCATCACCCGTCTCGCCAGGGAGAACCGAGATGGGGATGCGTGAGGATCCAGGGCGAGCTCCGCAAGCTCGGGATCCAGGTTGGGGCGAGCACGGTGCGCCGCGTGAAGGGCACACAAACCATCGATCGGCCCATCGACCGGCGCGTTCGTAGGATCGGGCCTCCTCGCTAAAGGAGGGCTGATCCGTGTACTTTGCTCTTCTCTATCTCGTCCTGCGCAGGTTGGTCGGACTGGTGGGAGGCGCGTCTTCCCGGAGCTCAGCACGTGTCCGCTCCTTCTGAACGCAAACCAAGTTCGGGTCGGTGGCCGCCGACACGAGGGTTGGGCGCGGAAGGCTCATGCTGTTGCAGATGAGTGGCCGAGGAAGTGGGCGGGGTTGTCGATCCACGGACGTCCCGCTGCCGGGGGACCGAGGCGAGTAGCGCTCGCCTTTGGGTGCTCGTGGTGCGTTCGGTTCAGGTCAGACCGGCTCACGACGGCCGCTCTGTACGGGTGGACATCAGGACGATCGAGTTCCTGGACCCCACGCTCGCCGGCCGCCGGTTTGACCCCCGGTCACGTGCTGGAGGAGAGTTACGGCGATGAGGGCGTCGCCGGAGCGTGCCCTCGAGGAGCACCATGCCGATTCCCACCGAGCCCATCGGGAGCATCCCGCGGCCGCCGGCCCTGATCGAGGCCATGCAAGCCTTCGCCTCCGGTGAGATCTCGAAGCGGCTCGACGAGTTGTTCGACGAGGCCACCCGGGACACAATCCGGAGGTTCGAGGACACCGAGTCCCCGGTGATCACGGACGGCGAGCAGAGCAAGCCGAGCTTCGCCACCTACCCTATCCACGGCCTGGAGAACCTGGCCCCGGACGGCGTCGTCATCCCGTTCGCCGACGGCCACACCCGGCAGTTGCCCAGGCTGACGGCCGGCCCGTTCCGGTACCGGACCCGCGCTGCCTCCTACCTGGAGAAGGCAAGGCGCCACGCCCACCTCCCGGTGAAGCAAGCGGTGATCTCCGCGTCGGCGCTCAGCCTCCTGTACCC
>JBOGVG010000163.1:0-18935 GCA_050692435.1 Actinomycetota bacterium | reverse complement strand
CGGATGCCGCCGGGGCCGAGGATGATGTCGTCGTTGGACGTGCCCGCGGCGACCATGGGGAAGCACATCTCCTTGGGGTCGCAGCGAAAGTCGATGACGACGCTTCGGTCTTCGACCGACAGCGCCTTCTCGATCACGGCGTCGACCTCGTCGGGGTGCTCGGCCCGAAGGCCCACCGCCCCGTACGCCTCCGCCAGCTTCACGTAGTCGGGCGTGTCGTGGGACAGGTACACCTGCGAGTAGCGCTCGTTGTAGAAGAGCTCCTGCCACTGGCGGACCATGCCCAGGTACGCGTTGTTGATGATGGCCGTGACGAACGGGATCTTCTCGGTCGTCGAGGTGGCGAGCTCCTGGGCGGTCATCTGGAAGCAGCCGTCGCCGTCGATGGCGACGACCCGGCGGTCGGGCCGGCCGGTCTTCGCCCCCAGGGCTGCCGGCACCGCGAAGCCCATCGTGCCCAGGCCGCCCGAGTTCACCCACGTCCGGGGCTCGGTGAACCGCCAGAATTGGGAAGCCCACATCTGGTGCTGGCCCACGCCGGCCACCACGATGGCGTCCCCCTTGGTCAGGTCGTAGAGACGCTGGATGGCGAACTGCGGCTTGAGCGGCCCGTCCTCCGGCTGCTCGTACTGGTACGGGTACTTCTCCTGCCAGGCCTTCAGGGTGGCCAGCCACTCGGACCGGTCCGGGGGCCCGCCCAGCTCCTCCTGGCGCCGCAGGAGCTCGGCGGCCATCTTCGAGATCACGTCCTTGGCGTCGCCCACGATCGGCACGTCGGCCACGCGGTTCTTCCCGATCTCGGCAGGGTCGATGTCCGCGTGCACGATCTTCGCGTTCGGGGCGAACGTCGCGAGCTGGCCGGTCACCCGGTCGTCGAACCGCGCGGCTAACGCGACCAGCAGGTCCGCCCGCTGCATGGCCGTCACCGCGGTATAGCCACCGTGCATGCCGGGCATCCCCAGGGCGAGCTCGTGGGTGTCGGGGAAGGCGCCCCTGGCCATCAGGGTGGTGACCACCGGCAATCTGCCCTCGGTGGCCAACTCGAACAGCTCCTTCCACGCGTCGGCCTTGATCACGCCGCCTCCCACGTACAGGACCGGTCGCTTCGATTCCAGGATGAGCTTCACGGCCTCCCGGACCTGCTTCAGGTTGCCCTTGGTGGTTGGCCGGTAGCCGGGGAGATCGACCGACTCCGGCCACCTCCACGTGGCTTCCTGGAGCAGGACGTCCTTCGGGATGTCCACCAACACCGGGCCTGGACGGCCAGTGCTCGCGATGTGGAACGCCTGGCGGATCGTCTCCGCCACCTCGCTCGCGTTCGTCACCAGGAAGTTGTGCTTGGTGACGGGCATCGTGATGCCCGTGATGTCGGCCTCCTGGAAGGCGTCGTTGCCGACCACCGGGGTGGGGACCTGTCCGGTGATGGCCACCACCGGGACCGAGTCCATCTTGGCGTCGGCGAGCGCCGTCACCAGGTTGCAGCCGCCGGGGCCCGACGTGGCCATGCACACGCCGACCCGGCCGGTGGCCCACGCGTAGCCCTCGGCCGCGTGGCCGGCGCCCTGCTCGTGGCGGTTCAGGACGTGGCGGATGGACGAGTCGATGAGGGGGTCGTACGCAGGGAGGATGGCGCCACCCGGGATGCCGAACACCACGTCTACGCCCTCGCCCTCGAGCGCCTTGAACAGGGCCTGGGCCCCGGTGACCTTCATCTCGCCGGGACCTCCTCGGGTCGGTCCTCCACCGGGCCGGTCTCCACACGCCGGACCGTGCACCCCATCCGGTGGGCCAAGTTCCGGCAAGACCGCTCGAACTCCCAGGGCGTCCAGTCCCGACGGCGGGTGGTGAGCTCGTCCTCTGCCCCGCCGAAGTCGATCCCGGCCGAGAGGTAGACCACCTCCGAGCCGAAGAACCGGTCGAACTGGGGCCGGACGGCGGGGTCGGCCACGTCGATCGTGACCTGCCCGGGACCCTCCCACAGCACGCTGGCCACGGTGCGGCCGTCTCGTTCGAACTCGTACCTCACGGTGTGCTCCTCTCGTTCATCGCTGATGTTTTCGGTTCACCTGGCGGTTTCCTGATTCCGGGGTACAAAAAACCCCTCGGGGCCCCGAGGGGTGTCCGGCGCGGCGCAGGCCTCGAGGGGCCCGCCCGCGCCTAGCGAATAAGTACGAGGGCGTTCGGTTCCCGGGTCCTTCCTCCGGTCGACATGGTGCCCCAAGTGTACGGACGCATCGTCCCCTGTCAACCCGCCCGACCGGCGTCCCCCGGGCCTGGCTCTCCCGGTCCCCCTTGCCTCGGGGAGGGGGGCCAGTCGCTCGGACCGCCTGCGTGGACGGGGGGCCGGGGGGACGCAGCCTCGTCGGGGGTCGGGACCAGGACCGGGAGGCGGACCTCCACGATGCCGGGGACCTCCCGGGAACGCCACAGCACGTAGGCCATCCCGACCAGGGCCGCCAGGGCCACCGCCACGGCGACCACCATCCCCAATACCCATCCCGAGGTCCCGCCTTCCTCTGCCGATGGGGCGAGGGTCGTGGTGGGAAGGAGAGTTGGGCTGGGCCCGGGAGGCTCGGTGGGGCTTGGCACGGGCGTCACGGCGGGGGGCTGGAGCGTGACCTGGAACGTGCTGAGCCCGAGGAGCTGCTCCCCGTTGGAGTCCGTCTGGCTGGCGGAAACCGACTTCAGGCTGGGCTCGAGGCCGCCCGGCACGGTCAGGCGGAGCCGGAATGCCCCGTCCTCGCCGACGGCGATCGCATCCTGGACCACGATCCCGGCGAACGAGAGCTGCACGGAGGAGCACGCCGCGCTGCCGCAAAACCCCTCACCCAGTATGGTCACGGTACTGCCCACCGTGCCCGCGGACGGCCTCACGGTGAGGGTGGGCGATGCCTGAGCGAGGACGGGGGTAGCGCCCAGTGCCCACAGGGAGAACCCCGTGGCCCCGAGCACGACGATCCTGCGCGCGGCGCGCATCCCTCAACTCCGTTCCGGTCGCGGCCCTCAGCCTACTGCCGGAGCACGGAGCCCTCACGCCCTCCGCTTCTGCTACCCGGAGCAGCCGCTTCGCCTCAGCCTCGAACCCTTCCTCTCCACGCTCGTCCCTGGGCCCGCCTTCTCCATTCTCTCTCGGCACAGCGGCTGGTCCCGGCCAGCCAGCCACCGTCGCCCCAGACGGCAACGGCGGTCCGGCCGGTAACCGAACCGGCGCGAGTGCGTTCTGTTTCGATCGGCAGCGCAAGCGGCCGCCCGCGGGAGCCCCGCGAACTGGCCGAGGTTGGCGCGAAACCCCAGCCTGGGCGCGACGCGTCGGGAAGGGACACGCGGATGCTTAGCTATCCAGGACCGCCAGGAACTCGTCGAGGTCCGGGGCCACGCGGAACGTGGGCTCGAGGATCCCCTCAAGCGCCTCGACCGTCTTGTAGCCGTTGCCCGTGATCAGGGCCACCGTCTCCTCATCGGACCGGATCACGCCCGCCTCCCGGAGGCGTTTCAGAACCGCGACGGTCACACCTCCGGCGGTCTCGGTGAACACGCCCTCGGTCTCCGCGAGGAGCTGGACGCCCTCGACCACTTCGGCCTCGGTGCACGCGTCGATGGCTCCACCGGTCGTCCGAGCCGTCTGGATGGCGTCCCAGCCGTCGGCGGGGTTCCCGATGGCCAGGGATTTCGCGATCGTGTTCGGCTTCACCGGGCGGACCTCGCTCGCGCCGGCCTTGAACGCGTCCGCCACCGGGGCGCACCCCTCGGCCTGAGCGCCAGAGATCCGGTACGGGCGGTCCTCCACCGCCGCGATGTCCACCAGCTCCTGGAACGCCCGGTGCACCTTCGTCATCAGCGCGCCGGAGGCGACGGGCACCACGACGTGGTCGGGGAGTCGCCAGCCGAGCTGCTCGGCCACCTCGAACCCCAGCGACTTCGACCCCTCCGCGTAGTACGGCCGCATGTTCACGTTGATGAAGGCCCATGGCAGCGTCTCGGCCACCTCGCTGCATAGCCGGTTCACGTCGTCGTAGTTGCCCTTCACCGCCACGACCTTCGCCCCGTAAGCCTCGGTCGCGAGGATCTTGGCCCGCTCCAGGTCTTCGGGTACGAACACGTAGGCCGGGATGCCGGCCTTCGCCGCGTGGGCCGCCGTGGCGTTGGCCAGGTTCCCGGTGGAGGCGCACGAGACCGCCTCGAACCCGAAGGCGCGCGCCATGGTGATGGCCACCGAGACCACGCGGTCCTTGAACGAGTTCGAAGGGTTGACCGAGTCGTCCTTGATCCAGAGCGTGTCGATGCGGAGGCGCTCGCCCAGGCGCTTCGCCCGGCGGAGCGGCGTGAACCCGGCGCCGAGGTCGACCAGCTCGATGCCGGGACCGCCCGGAAGGAGGAGCTCGTAGCGCCACAGCGTGGGCGGCCCGGCCTCCGCGTGCTTTCGGAAGAGGGTGCCGTCCACGGCCTCAAGGTCGTAAGCCGGCTCGAGCGGGCCGAAGCACTCGTCGCAGATCGTGAGGGGCTCCACCGGGTACCGGGCGCCGCACTCCCGGCACTCCAGGGCTTGGGGGTTCGTGATGATGGCCGCGCTCACCCCGTCACGGCCCCTTCGGACGCCGAAGACACCAGCCTCGCGTACTTCGCCAGAGCGCCGGTCTCGTACCGGGCCGCCGGCGGCTTCCAGCTCTCCCGCCGCCGGGCCAGCTCAGCCTTGTCCACCAGCAGGTCGATCCGCCGGTTCTCGGCGTCGATCGCGATCCGGTCGCCGTCCTGCACGAGGGCGATGGGCCCGGCCACCAGCGCCTCCGGCGAGATGTGGCCCACCGAGTACCCCTTGGTCGCGCCGGAGAACCGGCCGTCGGTGATGAGCGCCACGTCCTTGCCCAGTCCGGCCCCGGCCACCGCCGCGGTGACCGCGAGCATCTCCGGCATGCCGGGCGACCCCCTGGGGCCCTCGTACCGGATCACGATGACGTCCCCGGGCCCGATCGCGCCGGTCGTGAGGGCCTCGAAGGCCGCCTGTTCCGAGTCGAACGGACGGGCCGTGCCGGTGAAGGTCAGGGACTCCGCCCCGGCGATCTTCATCACGGAGCCCTCCGGCGCGAGCGAGCCGTACAGGATGGCGGTTCCGCCGGTGGGGTGGATGGCGTCGGCTACGGGGTGCACCACCGTGCCGTCCGGAGCCGGCGGCGCCACCTGGGCGAGGTTCTCCGCCACCGTCCTCCCCGTCACCGTGAGCGCACCGCCATACATCAGCCCGGCGTCCAGGAGCTCTTTCATGATCACCGGAACGCCGCCCACCCGGTCCAGGTCCGACATCACGAACCGCCCGGCGGGCCGCACGTCCACAAGGTGCGGGACGTTCCGCGAGATCCGGTCGAAGTCGTCGAGGGCAAGCTCCACCTTGGCCTCACGCGCGATCGCCAGCAGGTGCAGCACCGCGTTGGTGGAACCGGCCACGGCCATCACCACGGCGATGGCATTCTCGAACGCCCGCCTCGTCATGACGTCGCGTGGGGCGATGCCCTTCTCCAGGAGACGGGTCACCGCGATGCCGGACTCCCGCGCGAACACCTCGCGCCGGTAGTCCACGGCTGGCGGCGACGCGGCGCCCGGCAGTGACATCCCCAGGGCCTCGGCAGCGGCGGCCATGGTGTTCGCCGTATACATGCCGGCGCACGAGCCCGCGGTGGGGCACGCCGCCCGCTCCATCCCCAGCAACTCCTGGTCGGTCATCGATCCCTTGGCGTGGGCCCCCACGGCCTCGAAGACGTCCTGGATCGTGACGTCGCGGCCCTGATAGGTGCCGGGCAGGATCGTGCCGCCGTACAGGAAGACGGCCGGGAGGTTCAGCCGGGCCATGGCCATCAGCATCCCGGGCTCGCTCTTGTCGCAGCCGGCGATCCCGACCAGCCCGTCGAACCGCTCGGCGTGCATCACGAGCTCCACGGAGTCGGCGATGACCTCCCGGCTGATCAGCGAGGCCTTCATCCCCTCGTGGCCCATGGCGATGCCGTCGGATACGGCGATGGTGGTGAACTCGAGGGGCACGGACCCGCCCTGGCGCACCCCCTCCTTCGCCAGCGCGGCCAGCTTGCCCAGGTGGTAGTTGCACGGCGTCACCTCGTTCCAGGAAGAGGCCACGCCGACCTGGGGCTTGCCGAAGTCGTCCTCCGAGAACCCCACCGCTCGGAGCATGGCCCGGGCCGGGGCGCGCTCCGGGCCCTCGGTCACCTCCCGGCTTCGGGGTCGATCGACGCCCACGACGACCTCCAACATCATGGGTCAGGATGGACCCCGGACGCTACCAGATGGTACGCACGCCGTGTCCGAGGCCAGCTCGGTGGATCGAACGGACGGGAGCGTCTTCGTCGGCGCTCATTCGATCGTCCCTCGGATCATCTCGATCGTCCTCAGGACATCGTCTCCCGACATCTCCCGCGGACCCCGGTTGGAAAGTTCGTGCGCGAGCCGGCCGACGAGGTCCCACCGGTCAGTCACGAGCCGTCGGGCCTCCACCCTCAGCGTCTCGAGGCGCTGGTGCCGAAGGTACCCGATCGTCGGGGTACCGGAGACCTCGTCGATGACGTCTCCGAGGTACTCCGGGTCGATCATGTTCACCAGGTCTTGTACCCGAGGGTAGTCGAACGCGCCGTACTCGCTCGGTCTACTCGACCGGACAGTCTCGGCCTCCGGGCCCCCGTACGTGATCAGGATGTCGTCGTCGATTCGATAGAGGTCCGTCTGGTCGAACGTTCGGAGCCCCTCGGACACCTCCGACAAGGCCACCCGGCGTCGCGATTCGGGAACGGACCAACCACAGAAGACCCGTCCGGCGTACTTGTCCGTTGGGACGATCGAGATCTCCCATAGGGGTACCCCTCGGAAGTAGGCGACGACCATGTGTCCGGCCTCGTGAACCGCGATCGCTTCGAGGTCCTCCGAACTCATTGGGACCGCTCCACGTTCTTCAGGACCCCCGTTCGACGACGCGCACAGTTATTCGGGCACGCGCGGCGCCGGGTCCCATCCGGCAACCCGGTGTCGGGTGGCGCACCGCGCCTTGGCGCATCAGTCGAGGCGAGGTCAACCCGGTCGCCCATCGCCGCTCCTCAGGTAGGAGGGTAACCCGGGTCCGTGAGTCAGCGGGGTGATGCCAGAGAGAGCGACTCGACCCCGTAAATGCGCTTTTGGCTCCCTCGAGACGCCGTCCCCGATCGAAATGGGCGGCTCCAAGCCCGAGAGGGCGTCTGTCCAGGTGGAAGGCCTGTCGTAGGGTATCCGCACGACACCCAGGGGGAAGCGGAGTGACCTCCATGCACGTCGGGCTGGTGCCGCGGATGCCACGCGGCTGGTGGATGGAGGAGGCGCTGGCGCAGGACCCCGGCGAGCCCTGTCCCCCCCTGTCCACCGACACCGCCGCGGACGTCGTGATCCTGGGGGGCGGCTACACCGGGATGTGGACGGCGTACTTCCTGAAAGAGCGGGACCCGGGGATCGACGTGGTCCTGCTGGAACGGGACATCTGCGGCGGGGGGCCGAGTGGGCGGAACGGCGGATTCGTGAACGCCCTGTGGGACGAGCTGCCCGTGCTGGCCGAGCGCCACGGCGACCGAGAGGCCCTCGCCCTGTGTCGGGTCGCCGAGCGGAGCATCGAGGAGATCGGCGTATGGTGCGAGGCCCACGCCTTGGACGCCTGGTACTCGCGAGGCGGCGACCTTGGGGTCTCGACATCGGCCGCCCAGGACGGCTCGTGGCGGGAGAACGTCGAGACCGCGCGGAGGGTCGGCGCCGATGACGTCTACGTGGAGCTCTCCGAAGAGGAAGTTGCGGATCGGTGCCGGTCCCCCATCTTCCGGGGCGGCGTGTCCATGCCGAGCGCGGCGCACGTGCAGCCGGCCCGTCTGGCCCGGGGACTCCGCCGCGTGCTGCTCGAACGCGGCGTACGGATCTTCGAGGGGACGCCGGTGCTGCGGTTCCGGGGCGGATCGCGCGCGGAGGCCGACACGCCGGGAAGCCGCGTGACGGCGGGGAGCGCGATCGTAGGCCTCGGCGCGTACGCAGCGCGCCTCCGTCGGTTCCGCCGGGCCATCCTCCCGCGGGGCAGCTACATCGTGATCACCGCCCCGGCTCCGCAGAAGATCGACGAGATCGGGTGGACGGGCGGCGAGGGGCTGTACGACTTCCGGTCATCGCTTCACTACTTGCGGACCACCCCGGACGGCCGCATCGCGTTTGGGGGCGCGAGCTCCCGGGTCGGTCTCGGCACGGGCCTGGGGCCGCGCCTGGACTTCGACCAGGCGTCCGTGGCCCGGCTGGTATGCGACCTCCACCGGTGGTTCCCGAGCTTCCGGGACGTCCCGGTCGAGTGCGGGTGGGGCGGACCCATCGACGTCACCGGCCTGCACGTCCCGTTCTTCGGCACGCTTCCACCCGGCAACGTGCACTTCGGGCTGGGGTTCACCGGCGGTGGTGTGGGCCCGTGCCACCTGGCCGGGCGGATCCTGTCCGGCCTGGCCCTAGGGGTGGAGGACGAGTACACGCGCCTCCAGCTGGTGGGGGCCGACCCCAAGCCGTTCCCGCCCGAGCCGCTGCGCTCGCCGGGCGCGTTCCTCACCCACGAGGCCATCGTGCGCAAGGACGACGCCGAGGACGAGGGAGGCCGACCGAACCCGCTCGTGGACCTGGTGGCCCGTCTGCCCCGGCGCCTGGGCTACAACCTGGGGCCGTAGGACGATGGGAGCTCGGGATGGGGCGGGCGCGGAGCCCGCCCCACGGGAGGAACGCCCTACGTCCGGCCCTACGTGACCAGCGTGACCGGGACCTCCACGACGTGGATCGGCGAGCCGTCCTCCGCGCTCGACTCGAAGACCACGACGGTGCCCTCCTGCGTGCGACCGAGCTCGTAGCTCACGTTCGTCTCGTAGTCGCCGCGGCAGCCGGTGCCGCACGTGGCGGTGGTGAACGTCTGCACGATCGGGTCGTCGTTCTCGTCCAGGATCGAGATCGAGACCGTGGCCTCGAACACGTCGGAGGACCCGACGATGGTGATCGGGCTGCGCACGCGCTCGCCGATCACCGGCGATGCCACCAGGATCGGGGGCAGGAGGTGGTCGAAGTCCCTCCGCGCCATGGGGTGGTCGATCACGACACCCTCGCCCGAGAAGACCTCGACCGGAGCGCCCTCGATCTCGAGGGCGACCTCGTCGACGGTCGGGAACTGAGTCAGGGTATAGGTGAGTTGTGCCAGGCGCATCAACACCGACGCCGACCCGCCCCCCGACTCGAACTCGGACGAGAGATCGACCGTGGCGATGCCGTCGTCGATCGACAGGTCGAGGATCTCCGTGCCGTCCGGCACGGCGGTGGAGACACCCGCACCACCCTCCTCGCGCGTCGGGCCCTCGAACAGCTCGGTGAGCGCCTCCCGCCCCACCGCCTGTGTCGCGGGGAGCGTTCGCTCCGTCGCGAACAGCCACTCCTGCTCGATGTCCGGCCTCTCGCCCCGGGGGACGTAGGCGAACCAGACCTCGAGCGTGACGGTCTTGCCGGTGACCGGGGACTCGGTCGGCTCACCCGTCGGGGTGTCGGCGCCGGTGGGCGCCGGCCCGATCACGCCCGGGCCTCGCTCGGCGCAAGACACCGCGAACAGGCCGATGACCGCTACGAGGACGATCGTGCGCTTCATGGCTCTCCTCCTTCCACTCGGCTTCCACCGTCATCCTGGAAGCCGTAGGAAACGGGAGCGTCACCCGTACGTAACGGTTCGGCAACGGGCAGCTGCAGGGTGAAGCGGCTCCCGACACCGACCTCGCTCGACACCTCGACGTTCCCGCCCAGCAGGCGCGCGTTCTCCAGCGCGATGGGGAGCCCGAGCCCGCTCCCGTGCCCGGCCCGGGAGGGGTCGGCCTTGTAGAAGCGGTCGAAGACGTGGGGCAGGTCTTCGGGCCGGATCCCCGGGCCCCGGTCTGAGACCTCGACGAACGCTGCGCGGCCGTCGGCGCCCACGAGGACCTGGACCCCCTGCCCGCCGTGCTGGAGCGCGTTCCCCACGAGGTTCGACACCACGCGCTCGATCCGCCTGCGGTCAGACTCGATGGAAACGTGGCCGGACCGAACATGGACTCGGCCCGTCCAGCCGCGCGCCTCGATCGTGGCCTCCACGAGCCTTCCGAGATCCACCGGCGCGCGGACGGCCTCCTCCGCGCCGGCGTCGAACCGGGAGATCTCCATGAGGTCCTCCACCAGTGTCCGCAGGCGGGCGACATCGTCCACCAAGAGCTCGGCCGGACGGCGGGCCGGCTCGGGGATGCGGTCGAGATGCTCCCGGAGGAGCGCGGCCTCGGAGACCAGCGCGGTGAGCGGCGTGCGGAGCTCGTGGGCCACGTTGGAGGTGAATCGCCGTTCGCGCGTCTCCGCCGCCTCGAGCGCGCGGATCTTCCACTCGAGGGCCTCCGCCATCTCGTTGAACGACGCCGCCCACTGGCCGAACTCGTCGTCGGTGGTCACCGGGAGCCGCGTGGCGAGGAGCCCCTCGGCCATCGATCGCGCGGCGTGGCTGGCCTCCGCGACCGGCGCGAGGGTCCGGGCGGCGACGATCCGCCCGACGATCGCCGCGAGCGCCAAGACCGCGACCCACCCGGCGGTCAGCACCGTGGCGAGCTCGCGAAGGTCGGCGCGAAGCGAGTCCTCTGGGAAGAACAGGTACAGCTCCACCGACGAGCCCGGCGGCCCGGCGCCCACCACGAGGTAGGGGCGCTCGCCGACCTCGAGCCGTTCGTACGCGACGTTCCCTGCGGCGACGAGCTGCCGGAGGCCGCCCGGGAGCTCGGGGTCGACCGAAGGATCGGAGGGGAACCGGCGCTCGCCGGCGACGACGACGGCGCGTACCCCGCGCTCCCTCTGGTAGGTCACCGGGAACTCCTCGAGGTTTTTCGCCTCCGAGGAGAGGTTCGCGGCCGTGCGTAGGCCCACGCCGGCCTCGCGCTCCGCGCGGTCGAGCGAGTCGCGGAGGCGCGCCTCCCGGACGAGGAGGAAAGACCCGAGCGCCAGGGCGCCGGTGAGCACCCCGGCGACGGCGACGAACGCGATCGTCAGCCGGCGGCGCATCCGGGTGGGGGCCGGCACGGTCCGATGCACTTCAGCCCCGCTCGAGCCGGTACCCGACGCCCCGGACAGTGGCGATGAGCGACGGGTGGGAGGGATCGTCCTCCACCTTCGACCGGAGACGCTGGATCGCCACGTCCACCAGCCTGGAGTCGCCCAGGTAGTCGTAGCCCCACACGTTCTCGAGGAGGACCTCGCGGGTGAAGACCTGTCCGGGCCGCCGCGCCAGCTCCAACAGGAGCCGGAACTCGGTCGCCGTGAGGCGAAGCTCCCGGCCTCGCCTGCGAGCCGCGAACGCGGCGGGGTCGATCTCCAGGTCACCGAACGCGATCGAGCGCTCCTCCGGCTCGGTTGCGGCCCGCCGGAGCACGGCGCGGACCCTCGCGACGAGCACGGGGAGGTCGAATGGCTTCGTCACGTAGTCGTCGGCACCGAGCTCGAGGCCGGCCACCACGTCGGTCGCGTGCGTCTTCGCCGTGAGCATGATGATCGGTACCCGGCTCTTCTTCCGGACCTCACGGCACACTTCGAAGCCGTCCAGCGAGGGGATCATCACGTCCAGCACCAACAACTCGAACAGCTCCTGCCGGAAGCGCAGCAGCGCCTCCCGGCCGTCGGCCGCCGTCGTCACGCGGAAGCCGGCCTCGCGGAGCCCGATCGCCGTCGTCTCCCGGATCGACGGGTCGTCCTCCACCAGCAGCAGCCGCTCCTCCATCTAGATGAGCCTAGCCTTGACGTACCCGCCTGCGCCGGTATCAGTGGCCCGCCTCCTCCGGCGCCCCCGGCGCCTGGGGCACAACCTCGGGCCCCGGCTTCGGGCCGAAGCACGCAGGGACGTTGGGCCCGGGGCCGGCGGGCCGTTCTTCCTTGAGCCCCTTGTGAACGGCCTCGACGCCGCCCATGCGCTGGTGCCGGCCACCATCGCGGCGGCCGACTTCGCCCTCGCCATGGTGACCTTCGACCGCCGGACGGGCTCCGAAGTCGTCTTCTGGGGCGTCGAGACCGCCAACGGGGAGACGTCGGCGACGCTCGCGCTCGATCCCTCCAGCGGAGAGTGGCGCCGGCTGGATGACTCCCCCCACAAGCCGACGTGCTGTGGGGCCTGGGCGTAGACCGGCCGGGAGCTGATCGTGTTCGGCGGCGGCGACCGGGATGCTCCGACGACGGTCGAGGGCGCCGCCCTTGATCCAGTAACCGGCGCCTGGCGGAGGATGGCCGACGCCCCGATCGGGGTCAACCTCGCGAACGCCGTCTGGACCGGCGAGGAAGTCATCGTCGTCGGGTCCGAGCTCAACGATCGGAACATCGCGGAGACGGGCACCGCGATCGCGCTCGCGTACCGGCCCGCCACGGACACATGGCGACGGCTGCCGGACCCGCCGCTCTCCCCCCAGGCCTCCGAGGCGGTGTGGTTCGACGGTCGGGTGATCGCCTGGGACTACGGCGCCGATTTCAGCCCAGTACCTACCGGAGGAGGATCGCTGGCAGGGGCTCGGGCAGCTCCCCCTCGATCACGGGGAGTGCTACGTCCACGGCGTCTCGATCGAGGGAGCCGTATTCGCTTGGAACTGCGGGATCCCGGACGCCCGGTACCCGAGCCTCGGATGGACGAACGTAGACAGGGCCCGCCGGCCCGCCAGCTCGAGATCGACGAGACGTACCTCGGCTCGCACGGGCGCGCCATCGCGGCCGGGACGGTGGCCGTCGTCGAGCAGGTGGACAACATGAGGGTGGACAACAATCTCCACATCGGCTCCCCCGAGGCGCCGGTTCACCTCTGGATCTGGCGCCCGCCTGCCTCCCCGGAGCTTCCGCCGCGCGCGACGGCCGAAGACGCCGAGTACCTGGTCGCGCGGTTCCTCGTCGCTTGGAGCCACGGACTCGACCCATACCTGCCGACGCTCGCGACGCAGGACGTGATCGACCGATGTGGTGAAGGCGTCGGCGGGTGCGCGCCGCTCGGCGAGAGGGGGTTCTCGAATTGGAAGCCCGGAGACGTCGTCGAGACCACGCCCGGGACGTTCGAGGCCCAGGTGGAGCTCCGCCCCAAAGACGGTCCGGACGTGCCGCAGACGTTCGTCATCGGCCCGGGGACGACCGCCGACGGCCGAGACGCCGAACTCGTCGTGATCGACGTCCGGCTCGGATGAGGCGAGGTCCCTCTCCACGTTCCGGCCGCGTCACGATGGTGCCATCCTGGAGCTACAAGGCGGCGATCGCGAAGGGCTCGTAACCCGGTGCCGTAGCAGGCCAAGGATGCGCCGCCTCCCAGGCCGCGCCGACGTCGAGGACCAGGTCGTCGCGGAACCGGGGGCCGGTTATCTGGAGGCCGAACGGGATGCCGTTCGGCGACAGACCGGCTGGCACGGACAGTGCGGGGTGGCCGGTGAGGTTGGCCTCGCCGGTGTTGTAGCCCTCGCCGCCCGCGGGCCGGTCGGTGCCGGGCAACGTACCGTCGGCCAGCCACCCCTCGTACCCGAGGGTCGGGCAGACAAACACGGCGTCCTCGCCGAGCAGCTCGTCCATCCGTCGCGCGTACTCGAACCGGTTCAGCCGGGCCTCCATGTAGCGGTCGAGCGTGATGCCGAGCGCGTATTCCATATCGGACCGGAACGAGGGGCTGAGCTCGTCCAGGTTGGCCTGCACGAGCTCGCGGCCCAGCACGTGCAATCGCTCGACGGCTACCGTGACGAACCAGTCCTCGCCTGGGTCGCCGCCGAACGTGAAGATCGTCCCGGGGCCCACCTCCTCGACCGGGAGCCCGAGGTCGCGTTCGATGCTGGCCAGCGCCGCACGGTACCGCTCCTCCACCGCAGCCGGCAGCGGGCCCAGGTCCCACGTGCGGGGCGACGCGATCACGCGCGCCACCCGGCCGTCCCCCGGCTCCCACGACGGGATCGCGGTGGGGTCTCCGGCCACCGGGCCCCGCATCACGTCGAGCAACAACCGCAGGTCGGCGACCGTGCAGGCGAGCGGCCCGTCGGTGGACAGGTCCATCCACGCCGGGATGGGCCGCCGCCCCACCAGCCCGTTCGTGGGCTTCAGCCCGGCCAAGCCGCACAGGGAGGCCGGGATCCGGACCGAGCCACCGCCGTCGGTCGCCGTCGCGAGCGGCGCCAACCCGGCGGCGAGCGCGGCGCCGGACCCCCCGCTCGACCCGCCGGGCGACCATTCGAATCCCCACTGGTTGCCGGTCGGGCCGAATACGACGTTGTCCGTGAACCCGTTGAACGAGAACTCGGGGACGTTGGTCTTGCCCGCCACCACTGCGCCCGCAGCGCGGAGCCGTTCAACCACGATGGCGTCCCGCCCCGCGGGGGGCGCGTCGGCGAGAAGGCGCGAGCCCCTCGTCGTGCGCATCCCGGCCACGTCGGTGTTGTCCTTCACCAGGAGGGGCAGCCCGAGCAGGGGGAACGGCTCGTCCGACATGAGCGCCGCGTCCTGCTTCGTCTGCGCTTCCTCGAGGGCCTCCTCGGCCGGCCGAAGGACCACGACCGCGTTCAGCGAAGGGTTCAGCCTCTCGATGCGCTCGTACGCCTCCGCGACGAGCTCCTTGGCGGAGACCCGCCCTTCCCGAACCGCCGACGCCAGCTCGGACAGCATCTACGGCCGGAACCATCTCACGCGGTCGACGAACCCGCCCCGCCGGTGGTCACGGAGGACGACGGTCGCGGCGTTTCGGCCCGGCACTCCCATCACGCCGCCTCCGGGGTGCGTACCGGCGCCGCAGAGGTACAGGCCGGGCACCGGCGAGCGGTAGTCGCCGTAGAAGGGGATGGGGCGAAACGAGAACATCTGGTCCGGGGTCAGCTCGCCGTGCATGATGTTCCCACCGACCAGTCCGAACCGTTCCTCGATGTCCTTCGGCGCGAGCACCTCCATGTGCTCGACCGCGTCGGGCAGGGTCGGCGCGAATTCGCCCAGCGTGTCGATCACGCGCTTGCCGAACCGCTCGCGCTCCGTGTCCCAGGACCCCTCTCGAAGCTCGTACGGCCCGTACTGACAGAACGCCAGCATCACGTGCTTACCCTCCGGGGCCAGCCCGGCCTCGTGCGCCGTAGGGAACACCACCTCCACGTACGGATGCTCGCTCGAACGGCCGTACTTCACGTCGTCCCACGCCCGCTCCAGGTACTCGATGGAAGGCGAGACGGCGGCCAGGCCGAGGTGCACGTTGCCGTCCTGGTCCCACGATGCGAACCGGGGCAGCTCGGACAGCGCCACGTTCACCTTCACCGAGCCGCTTCGCGAGCGGTACCGCCCGACGTCCCGGACCACGTCGTCCGGCAAGCGACCCTCGCCGACCATGTCGAGATACGTCGTGACGGGGTGGGCCCCCGACACCACGCGCTTTGCCTTGACCAGCGAGCCGTCGGCCAGCTCCACCCCCACTGCGCGGCCCCCGGCGTCGATGGCCACCCGGTGGACCTCAGCGTTCGTCCTGATCTCGGCGCCGGCGGCCTCGGCCGCGCGGGCGATGGCCCGCGACACGCCACCCATGCCGCCCATGACCCACCCCCATGCGCCGGCGTGCCCGTCGACCTCGCCGATCCAGTGGTGCATGAGCACGTAGGCGGAGCCCGGTGACATCGGCCCGCACCACCCGCCGATGATGGCCTGCGTGGCGAAGGCGCCCTTCACCCGTTCGTCTTCGAACCACTCGTCCAGGAAGTCGGCCGCGCTCATGGTGAACAGGCGAACCGCCTCGTGGACGTCTCGGCCGGTCCACGACCGGACCGTCCCCGCCGTCCGGACCCATCGGGGGAGGTCTCGCATCCGCAGGTTCGGCGGCACCACGAACAGGAGGTCCTTCAGCAGCCGGGCCACCCGCTCGAAGTACCGGTCGAACTCGACGTAGGCATCGGCGTCCTTCTTCGAGAACCGGGCGATGCTCTTGGCGTCACGCCCGACGTCGCCCCAGAGCGTGAGCGATGTCCCGTCCGGGAACGGGACGAAGTAGTCCGGCGTGATGATCGAGACCTCGTAGCCGTGCCGCTTCAGCCGGAGCTCATCCACGATCCGTGGCGGCATCAGGCTCACCACGTACGAAGCGCTGGAGACGCGGTACCCCGGCCAGGGCTCCTCGGTCACGGCCGCGCCCCCGAGAACGTCGCGACGCTCCAGCACCAGGACGTCCAGGCCGGCCTGGGCCAGGTAGGCGGCACACGCCAGCCCGTTGTGGCCCCCGCCGATCACGACGACGTCGCGTTCGAGCGACCGCACCACGGCCGGAGGGTACTGTGCGGCCCGCCGAACCGCCAAGGGATAGCGGCGGGGGCCGCCCCGGCGGGGTAGCGTTTGGCCGAGCGTGAACCCCATCCAGCGACGAGCCCTGCGGAACGGCGCCGTGGCCGCGGCGGCCACGGCGGTGGTGCTGTTCGGGATCGATGCCGCCGCCCCCGGAGACGAGGAACCGCGGGCCACGCCGACCTCCACCACGGCGTCCCCCTCGCCGGGCTGCGAACCGGCCTGGGAGGTCGCCGAGAGCGTCGATCCCGACGACGAGGGCAACCAGCTCTTGGCGGTGACGGCCGTGGCCGCGGACGACGTCTGGGCGGTGGGTGGGTTCGGCCCGCCCGACGCCCCTTCCTCGACCCTGGTGGAACGGTGGAACGGAGCCTTCTGGTTCGTGGTGCCCAGTCCGAACGACGGCACCACCGTAAACGTCCTGAACGCCGTGGCCGCGGCGGCACCCGACGACGTATGGGCGGTCGGCCGGTCCTCGAGCGGCGCGGGAGACCGGCCCCTGATCGAGCACTGGGACGGCGAGGGATGGAGCGTCTCGCCGGTGGCGGTGCCGGGTGGAGGAGTCCTTCAGGGGGTCGCCGCGGTGGGTCGAAACGTGTGGGCCGTGGGTTCGTCGGGCAGGCCCGGCACCGAACAGGCCCTCATCCTTCGGTGGGACGGGGTCACCTGGACGCCGGAGGCCACCCCGGCATTCCCCGGGCGAAGCGCCCTGCTGGCGGTCCGGGCCGTCGGCCCGAGGGACGTGTGGGCCATCGGCTCCCGGGGCAACCGGCCGTTGGTCCTGCGGTTCGACGGGACGCGTTGGCGGACGGTCCCCGTCCCCGCCCGCGGGCCCCTCGTGGCGATCCAGCCGGTCGCGGGCGGCCAGGCCTGGGCCGTGGGGACCGACATCTATCAGTGGGACGGCACGACCTGGGCGCCGGTCGGGGTAGCCCGGCGCGGAGGCGAGCTCCACGGAGTGGCCGCCGTCTCCACCGAGGACGTGTGGGCGGTTGGCTCGAGCCCCGGCAGCGAGGAGGGTGCAACGCGGGCCCTGGTCCAGCGGTTCGACGGCACGGGTTGGTCCATCGTCCCGGGACCGGCGGTGCCGGGACTGGGGGTGCCGGGCTTGGAGGGGCCGGGCGTGCCGGGCTCGGAGGCCCTCACCGCCGCCACCGCCCTCCCCGACGGCACCATGTGGGCCGTGGGCTATCGCGACACCACGAAGCGGCGCGCCACGTTCGTCGTCCGTGGCTCTGTGACCTGCACCTGACAGGAGGACGCGACCGGGCGCGCTTCGAGGGGTCAGCTCGCCCGGAAACGTCCCCATGACCTCCCGGCACCCCCTGCAACTCCACGTAGTTCAGGGGATCCAGGCCAGAGCCACCACGACGAGGGGCCGCCGAGGACAGGGGGCGGAGGGGTGAACTCAAGGCGAGTCGGGGCGGCCATCCCGGTGAGAGCGCCCGGCGGGTCCTGCACCTGGTTGGCGTCCGTTGAACTCATCCCTGTTCCCAGCGACCGTGCGACCTCCCTCGTGGAGACCGCCTCTCAGCGATCAGGACCCAGAGCCGTAACTTTGAGACCAGCCGGTTTGGCTACGTCCCGTCCAGGCAGCCCGCGACCTGCTCCGGCAGGCCCGGGATGGTGAGACCCCCGCCGCCCTTCACGAAGTCGTAGGGGATCCCCTGCCACGTACCCGGGAGCCCGGGGTAGGTCTTCGGCGACGTGTCCGCGCTGTCGAACTGGAACCCGATCCAGTCCGGCGACCGGAACCCCCGCGTTCGGTAGGGCGCGACTGCCGAGAGCCCCCGGCCGAACCAGCGTGACTCCACCAGGAACCGGCCCTGGAACGCCGGGTCCCTCGCCGCGTACAGCTTGACGTACCACCGCTGCACCAGGGCGATGTAACCCTTGTCCGACGGGGGGGACTCCGGGCCCGAGAAGGAACGCATGTCCACCACCACAAGCGGGCCGTCGACCCGGCTCGCGCGGCGGATGATGCCGAGGGGTTGGAGGTACGAGGGGGAGTCCCGGGCCGGCGTTACCCACCCGTTCACGCAGGTGGGCGTGGCCTCGCCACTGGTGGGCGGGGGCGTGGCCGGCGTGGGAGGCGGCGGCACCGGCGAGGTCGTTGAGGTGGCCACGGTCGGGGACACTGGCGGTGGAGACGTCGGCGACGGCTCGTTGGAACGCCCGCCCGCGTCGCACGCGGCCACCACCATGGCAGTCGCTGCCGAGAGGGCGAACAAGTACGTTCGTGTCGTCACTCGAGCTCCGTGTGGCGCGGGGTCCGGGGAGGATACCGTCCGGAGCGTTCCTTGGTAGGTTGAGTGGCCGTGCCCGTCGAACACGAGCGCGTGACGCGCAGGCAGTTCCTGTCCCGGTCCGCGATGGCGGTGGCAGGGGCCACTCTCTTCTCGTGCACCGGGGGCCGAATGGTCCCGAGGGTCACGGACCCGACGCCGGCCATCGACACGCAGTGGCCGATCAAGCGGGTCATCTACCTGTTCCTGGAGAACCGGAGCTTCGACAACCTGTTCGGCAAGTACCCGGGGGCGAACGGCACCACCGTCGGCGTGAAGCACGGCCGGGAGGTCCCGCTGATCCGGTCACCCGAGTGG
>JBOGVG010000162.1:0-8634 GCA_050692435.1 Actinomycetota bacterium | reverse complement strand
GAACGTGCCGGTGCCGTTCTCGCCGCCCCTCGAGGACGCGTACCTGCCGCAGGTGGCCGACATCGAGGCGGCGGTCGAGAAGCTGTCGGCGTGGTGAGGATGCCTCGGGAGGGCCCATGACCACCGTCAACATGCCCCAGCTCGGCGAGACGGTCATCGAGGGGACGATCCTGAAGTGGCTGAAGCAGGAGGGCGAGCGCGTCCAGCAGGACGAGCCGCTCTTCGAGATCTCGACGGACAAGGTTGACACGGAGGTCCCGTCGTCGGCCGCCGGGGTGCTGACGAAGATCCTCGTGCCGGAGGGCCAGACCGTGGCCGTCGGAACCCCCGTGGCGGAGATCGACGGCGCCGAGGCCGCTGGAGGCCTGGCGGGGGCCGAAGCTCCGCCGGACTCTGCCCGAGCACCGGTCGAGCCTCCTTCGGTTGCAGCGCCCGAAGCTCCACCCGAGCGTGGGGCAGGGCCCGGCTCCGCTCCGGCCCCCGCCGCACCGGCTCCGGCTGCCCCTGCCGCCCCCGCGGCGGCCGGCACCCTGCCGGATCGGGGGGCGAAGAGCCAGATCGTCTCCCCCCTGGTGCGAAAGCTCGCCCAGGAGCACGACCTCGACCTCTCGCAAGTCGTCGGCACCGGGACCGGGGGGCGGATCACCAAGAACGACGTGCTGGCCTTCGTGGCCTCCCGCGAGACCGCAGTAGCCACGGCCCCCCCGGCCGAGCCGGCGGCGGCGCCAGCTCCAGCAGGGGCCCGCGAGGAAGTCGTGCCCATGTCGCACATCCGAAAGGCCATCGCGGAGCACATGACCCGCAGCCTCCAGGTGTCGGCTCGGGCGTGGAACATGGTCGAGGTCGACATGGAGAAGATCGCCCGCCTCCGCGAGGCGACCAAGGAGGCCTTCAAGGCGCGCGAGGGATTCAACCTCACCTACATGCCGTTCGTCTCTCGAGCCGTGACCGACGCGCTGCTCGCGTTTCCGTTGGTCAACGCAGAGCTCCGCGGGGAGGAGATCGCCGTCAAGCACTACGTGAACCTGGGCATCGCGGTCTCCTACGACCAGGGCCTGATCGTGCCCGTGGTGAAGGGCGCGGACACGATGAACCTGGTGGGCCTGGCCCGGGCCATCAACGACCTGGCCGTCCGGGCTCGCGCCCACAAGCTCCAGCCGGACGAGGTCCATGGCGGCACGTTCACGATCACGAACCCGGGCCCGTTCGGCTCGATCATGTCGGTCCCCATCATCAACCAGCCGCAGACGGCCATCCTGGCCTTCGACTCCGTGCAGAAGCGCCCCGTGGTCGTTGACGACGCGATCGCCATCCACCACATGGTCTACATCTCGATGTCGTGGGATCACCGGGTGATCGACGGCGCGCTGGCGTCCCAGTTCCTGGGCCGGATGAAGGAGAACCTGGAGACCTGGGACTGGAACGAGGACCTGGGCGCGTAGCGATGGCTCGCCGGGAGAGTCGCGCAGGGCCGGGCGGGGAAGGCCGGATTGGCTGGTTGCTGCGCCCGCCGGGGCTCGTGCCGTACGCGGCGGCGAACCCCGCCATGCACGAGCTGGCGGAGCGGCGCCTGGCCGGCGAGGTGCCGGACACCTTGATCCTCCTGGAGCATCCTCCGGTCTACACGGCCGGCCGCCGGTGGAAGCCGGAGCACATCACGTGGACCGAGGACCGGATCCGCGAGGCCGGAGCCGAGCTCCACTTCATCGACCGGGGCGGAAGCCTCACGTTCCATGGCCCCGGGCAGCTCGTCGCCTATCCCATCATCGAGCTCGGGGCGAAGCCGGATGCGCTCGGGTACGTCCGGCGGCTGGAGGAGGTGGTGATCCGGGCGGCGGCCGACGTGGGCGTGGAGCTACACCGGAGCGACGTCCAGACCGGCGTGTGGTCGGGCGAGCGGAAGGTGTGCGCGATCGGGGTGCGGCTCATGCGGGCGCGCGTGACGCTGCACGGGTTCGCGCTGAACTGCACGACCGACCTGTCCTGGTTCGACGCCATCGTCCCATGCGGTCTGGCGGACGAGGGCGTCGCGTCGCTGTCGCAGCTCGCCGGCCGGGAGGTCACCGTGGCCGACGTGACCGTGCCGATCCTCCGCCACTTCGAGCGGGTCTTCGACATCGAGCTCGAATCGTGCGCGGCCGAAGCCGGGGTCTTTCTGGCTCCGGCCGCCGCCGTCCCCTAGCTGCTAGCGACCCGGCTCAGGCGTCGGCGGCGATCGTGTACCTGGGCACGCTTTCCAGCCATCCCAGCAGCGGCGGCCCGACCGTTCGCCGGGCCCACTCCACGTCTCGAAGCCGGGAGAGGCGGACGGCTCGCCACCCTGCCTCGCGGACGGCGTCGATCAAGGGCTGCGGCGAGGTGAGACGTGCCAACGGGAGCTGAGCGAGGATCCGAGGGTCGTGCGGCGCGTGGTGCTCGGGCGGGATCCGGTGGATGCGGCGGAGGACCTCGACCGCGGCATCCCTGACCCGCTGCCCCGGCCCGGACCCGCCCCATTTCCCCTCGAACAGCGCCAGCCGTCCCTGCGGGGCAACCTCGCGCCAGGCCCGCAGCGCGCGGACCGGGTCCGGCGATGTCCAGACCATGTGGCGCTCGATCACGGCGTCGAACGGACCGGGCGGCGGCTCCTCCGCCGGCCCCACCACGAACTCGATCTCGAGTCCCTGCTCCCCCGCCTTCGCCTTGGCTCGTTCGAGCATGCTGGGCGAAAGGTCGAGCGACGTCACCTGGTGCCCGAGCTCCGCCGCCAGCAGGCTCATCGCCCCTGTGCCGGCCCCGACGTCGAGCACCCGGGAGGGAGGAGTCGGCAGGAACCGTTCCAGCGCAGCCCGCCACGCCGCCGCCTCCACGGGATCGGTCATCGCGTGCGACGCCGAGCGATCGTAGGTGTGCGCGTCTCGGTCCCACCACTCGCGGATACGGTCGTGGACCTCGGCCACTGGATCACTCAGAACAGCGCGTTGGCCAGCTTGCGGCGGTACTCTGCGACCAGCGGGTCGTCCTCCCCCAGCACCGCGAACACCTCGAGCATCGCCTCTCGGGCGGACGCGTCGTCCCGCAGGGCCTCCAGCATGCCGTCCAGGGCCTCCCGCCACTTGCCCTGCGCCGCAAGGCGCTTGGCCGAAGGCAGCGTCCCCGTTTCCTCCAGCGTGCTCCACTCCGAGACCCGGATCCCGGCCAGCAATCGTTCGGCGTCGGGGTGGGGCCGGAGCCGCGTCAGGATCTCCTTGGCCGCCTGGACGTCGCCGCGCTCGACCAGGATCCGCCCCAGGCCGAGGCCTGCAGCACGGTTGTCCGGATCCGCGGCCAAGGCCTCGCGATACCGCCGCTCCGCGTCGGCCACGTCTCCGGTGCGCTCCTCCTCCAGGGCCTCCTGGGCCGCGAGGTCCGCGTCGGATGGCAGGATCCGGTCCACGAAATCGCTCACCATGGGCTCGGGGATCGCGCCGATGAACCCATCGACCGGCGCCCCATCGCGGAACGCGATCACGGTCGGGATGCTCTGCACGCCGAACTGCCCCGCCGTGTACGGGTTCGCGTCCACGTCCAGCTTGGCCAGGAGGAACCGGCCCTCGCGTTGCTCGGCCGCCCGCTCCAGGATCGGCCCGAGCGTCTTGCACGGACCGCACCACGACGCCCACAGGTCGACCACGACCGGGCGTCGTTTCGACTCCTCGACGACCTTCTCCATGAAGTCGGCATCGGTCACCTCGATGACAACCGACTGCCGCTCAGCGACCTGTCCCTTTTCCATGTCTCCTCTCAGGTTACCTTCGCTCGACGCAACAGCAGGGCGTTCACCGCTACCAGCAGGCTCGAACCCGACATCGACAGCGCCGCGATTTCCGGTCGGAGCGTGAGCCCGGCCCAGGCGAACGCACCGCCGGCGATGGGCAGTGCCAGGGCGTTGTACCCGACGGCCCATCCCAGGTTCTGCCGCATCTTGCGCACCGTGGCCCGCGACAGCGACATCGCCGTGGGGACGTGCGCGGGATCGGCTCGCATCAGCACGACGTCCGCGGTCTCCATGGCGACGTCGGTCCCGGTGCCGATGGCGATCCCGACGTCGGCCCGGGCCAGCGCCGGGGCGTCGTTCACGCCGTCACCCACCATGCCCACCCGCCGGCCTTCCTCCTGGAGCCTGACGACCTGCCGTTCCTTGTCCTCGGGACGAACCTCGGCCAGGATCCGGTCGATGCCCAACTCTGCCCCGACGCGCTCAGCGGTGGCTCGATTGTCGCCGGTTAGCATGACCACCTCTACGCCCTCCGAGCGCAGTCGCGAGACGGCCGCGGCGGCCGTTTCCCGGACGGTGTCCGCCAGGGCCAGTACCCCCACCGCTCGGCCGTCCACTCCCACGAAGGCCACGGTTCGCCCGGCCCCCTGGAGCGAAGCTCCGGCATCACCCAGCCCGTCGAGGGACACCCCCTCCTGCTCGAGCAGCCGGCGGCTCCCCACCGAGACCCGGCGGCCCTCCACCTCGGCCACCGCGCCGGCCCCTGCCACCGCCCGGAACGAAGCTGCCCGGGGCGCCTGGATGTCCCGCTTCGCCGCCGCCGCCACGATGGCCTGAGCGAGCGGATGCTCGCTCTCACGTTCCACCGCCGCGGCCAGGCGGAGGATCTCGTCCTCCTCGACCGACGCTGTTCGGATCTCCGCGACCCGCGGCTCACCGACCGTGAGCGTCCCGGTCTTGTCGAAGACGACCGTCGTGAGGGCCGACGCCTGCTCCAGCGCCCCCGCGTCCTTGAACAGGATGCCGCGCCTGGCCCCCAAGCCGGTCCCCACCATGATGGCGGTCGGGGTCGCCAGGCCCAGTGCGTCGGGGCACGCGATCACCACGACGGTGATGGAGAACTGGAGCGCCGTCGAGAACGACACATCGGTCAACACGAACCACACGCCGAACGTGAGCAGCCCGCCGCTCAGGGCCACCAACACCAGCCAGAACGCGGCGCGGTCCGCGAGGCGCTGGGCCGGTGCCTTCGAGTTCTGGGCGGCTTGGACCAGCGCCACGATCTGGGCGAGCGCCGTGTCCGAGCCGACCCTGGTGGCCCGACCCCGGAGCGCGCCCTCCTTGTTGATGGTGGCGCCGATCAGCGCGTCGCCGGGGCGCTTGGCCACCGGCAGGCTCTCCCCGGTGATCATCGATTCGTCGACGGAGGAGTCTCCCTCCTCGACGGTCGCGTCCACCGGAACCTTGGAGCCCGGACGAACCAGCAGCAGGTCGCCCACGTGCACCTCGGCCGTGGGGACCTCGATCGGCTCTCCGTCCCGGATCACCACCGCCATCGGCGGCGCCAGGTCGAGCAGGGCCCGGACCGCGTCGCTGGCCCCGGCTCGGGCCCGCATCTCCATCCAGTGCCCGAACAGCACGAACGCCGCGAGGAGGCTGATGGCCTCGAAGAAGTGCTCGCCGGGGAGGCCGAATACGACGAGCACGGAGTAGGCCCACCCCACGCCGATCGACGTTGCGACCAGCACCATCATGTCGAGGGTCCGGTTCCGAGCCGCCGCCACCGCGCCCCTGAAGAACACGGCGGACGAGTAGAAGACCACCGGCAGCGACAGCACGAGTGACAGGATGTCGGTCCGGATCCCGAACGGCGGCGGGAGCCGCAGCGAGAACACGTCCGTGGCCATCGGCGAGTACAGGAAGATCCGGATGGAGAACAGCAGCGCCACGAAGAACCGGCGGCGCATGTCGGCGACCATCTCGTTCATCGACATCCCCGCGTGGCCGCCGTGGCCGGTATGGGCCGCCGCCGCGTGCTCCCCATGAGCGGGGTGCGATTCCGGGCGCGCGCGCTCCTCCCGCGGGTCGCACACGTGTCCGAGGACCGAACGCCCGGCGCAGTGGTAGCCGCACTCCTCGACCCACCGCTCCAGCTCGGACAGGGACGTCGCCGACGGGTCGTAGTGGACGGTGGCCGTCTGGTTAAGCGCGTTCGCCTGGACGTGCACCACCCCGGGGCGGGCGGTCAAGCGCCGTTCGACGCCTCGGCCGTCCATCATCCCCATCATCCCGCCGACGTGCAGGACGGCCTCGGCCACCTCGGCCATGGTTCCGTGGGCGCCGTGGCCCCCGCCGTGCGCTTCGTGATCCACGGGCTTCAACCCCCGAACCGCCGGAGCCGGAGCGAGTTCGTCAGCACGGACACCGACGACATGGCCATGGCGGCTCCGGCGATGATGGGGTTCAGCAGCCCGAACGCGGCCAGGGGGATGGCTGCAACGTTGTAGCCGAACGCCCAGAACAGGTTCTCCTCGATGGTCTTGAACGTCCGCCGGGACAGGCGGATCGCCACGACCACTCCGGCCAGGTCGTCTCGCATGAGCGTGATGTCCGATGCTTCGATGGCCACGTCGGTACTCGTGCCGATGGCGATCCCCAGGTCGGCCTGCGCGAGCGCCGGGCCATCGTTGATGCCGTCGCCCACCATGGCCACGATCTTCCCTTCCGCCTGGAGGCGGCGGATCTCCTCCACCTTCTGTGCGGGATGCACGTCGGCCAGCACGCGGTCCACGCCGGCCTGGCTCCCGATGGCCTCGGCCGTGACCCGGTTGTCGCCGGTGATCATGGCCACCTCGATGCCCAACCGGTGCAGCTCGTCGACAGCCTCGGGGGCGCCCCGCTTCAGCCCGTCCGCAACGGCCAGGACCCCCCGGGCTTCCCCCTCCCAGGCCGCCCAGAACACCGTCTGCCCCACCGACTCCCGGCGCGCGGCCTCTTCCCTCAGCCATCCGGGGATCTCGGCCCCTTCGTCTTCCAGGAATGTGCGGCGGCCGACGAGCACCTCGACGCCGTCCACCTTGGCCCGGACCCCCCGGCCCACGGCCGAGCGGAAGTCCATCGCCGCCGGCGTGGCCAGGCCTCGTCCCGCCGCCCCGGCCACCACCGCCCTCGCGATGGGATGCTCACTCGAAGCCTCCGCGGAGGCCGCTAGCTCCAGCGTCCGCTCATCGCCCACGACGTCCTCCAGCCGCATCCTCCCCTCGGTGAGCGTGCCGGTCTTGTCGAACACGACCACGTCGATCCGCCGCGACCGCTCGAGGACCTCGCCGCCCCGGATCAAGATCCCGCGCTGCGCGCCCCGGCCCGTGCCGACCACGATGGCGGCCGGCGTGGCCAGGCCGAGGGCACAGGGGCACGCGACGATCAGGACCGCCACCGCCGGAACCAGCGCACCGCGGGCCGTACCACTCGCCGCGAACCAGGCCACCGCGGTGACCGCGGCGATGGCCATGACGATCGGCACGAAGATGCCGGCCACCCGGTCGGCCAGGCGCTGAATGGGAGCCTTCGACCCTTGGGCCTCCGCCACCATCCGCACGATCTGCGCGAGGGCGGTGTCCGAGCCCACCCGGGTCGCCTCGACCAGCAGCATCCCGTCGAGGTTCACGGTGGCGCCGGCCACATCGTCCCCCGCGGTCTTCTCGACCGGCACCGACTCCCCGGTCAGCATCGACTCGTCCACGGCCGACGCGCCTTCGAGGACCCGCCCGTCCGTGGGGACCTTCTCGCTTGGCAGGACCTTCAGGACCCAGCCGGGCTTCACCGCGTCGACGGGGAGCCTTAGCTCCTTGTCGCCCCGGACCACGCGCGCCTCCTTCGCCCCCAACTCGAGCAGGCGCTTGACGGCCTGCGACGCGCTGCCCTTGGCCCGGGCCTCCAGGAACCGGCCCAGCACGATGAAGGCGATGATCACGGCCGAGCTGTCGAAGTACAGGTCCTCCCGGCCGAACAGGGCCCATACGGAGTAGAGGTACGCGGCCAGGGTACCGAGGGCGATCAGCGTGTCCATGTTCGCCGTGCGCGCCTTCGCCCGGACGGCGGCGCCCCGCAGGAACGGCCAGCCCGCGTAGAACTGCACCGGTGTCGCGAGCGCGAACGCCGTCCACCGCGCCCACTCCTCGTCCATCCGAAACACCAGGAGGACCAGGGTTGCCAGGCCGAGCGGCGCTGCCACCAGGAGGCGCGTGAGCCAGGCCCGCTCCTCGGCCCGGGCGGCCTCCTCGGCCTGGTCCACGTGGACCCGGATGTCGTAACCCTTGGCCTGCACCGCCTGGCGGAGCGAGTCGAACGGCGGGGACCCGTCGGACAGACGCACCAGGGCCTCGCCGGTTGCGAAGTTCACCGAGGCCTCCACCCCCGGTTGTCGGTTCAGGGCCTTCTCCACGCGCGCCGCGCACGATCCGCAGGTCATGCCGAGCACGTCGAGCCGGAGCTCCTCGTCCCGTTCCTCCACCTTCGCCACGTCGCCTACCTCCCCGCGAACCGCGACACGGCGGCGAGGAGCTCCTCGACCTTCTCCTGGCCGCTGCCTTGATCGATGCTCTCTTTCACGCAGTGTCGGACGTGCTCGTCCAGCAGGCCCATCCCGACCGCCCGGAGAGCTGCCGTGGCGGAGTTCACCTGGGTCAGGATGTCGATGCAGTACTGGTCCTCCTCGACCATCCGCTGGAGGCCGCGAATCTGTCCCTCGATCCTGCGCAGGCGGTCCTGGAGGTCCTTCCTGTTCGCCGAATAGCCGGCCATGCAGAACTCCTTTTCCCCGGTTGCCCACACTGGTCGCGACGCTCGAAGTCGCGAGCCCAAAGACAGGATACCCTAGGAGGGTATACGACGTCCAA
>JBOGVG010000161.1:0-29097 GCA_050692435.1 Actinomycetota bacterium | reverse complement strand
GCCTCGGCCTGTCTCGTGTCCTGCCGTTCCTGTCCGGCCTGCACGAGACGACGTCAGATCCGGATGCGGCGCTCGTCGCCGGGCTCGTGATGCTCGCCGTGGGGCTGCTCGACGACACGCGAGGGGTCTCCGCACTGGGCAAGCTGGCCGGGCAATTCCTCGGAGCGGGCCTGCTGGTGCTCTTCGGCGTGCAGCTCCTGTACTTCTACTTCCCCGGGCAGGGCATCCTCGTGCTGTCCCCCGACCTCGCGGTGCCGCTCACGGTCCTGTGGGTGGTGGCCATGGTGAACGCCGTGAACCTGATCGACGGGCTCGACGGCCTGGCGGCGGGGATGGTGGCGATCGCGGCGGTCGCGTTCTTCGCCTACATGTACCGGGCGGGTGGGGGAGCGGACCCCTCGACCGCGGCGCTGGTCTCGGCGGTCGTCGCGGGCTCCGCGCTCGGCTTCCTTCCGTGGAACTTCCACCCGGCCAAGATCTTCATGGGGGACTCGGGCGCGATGCTGCTCGGCCTGATGATGGCCGTGGCCACCATCTCCGGCGTCGGGCAGTCCACGACCGGTCCGAGCGGCGGCGACTTCGCGGCGGTCGCGATCCCCATCGCCGTGCCCCTGCTCGTGCTGGCCGTGCCGTTCATCGACGTGCTCCTCGCTATCGTGCGGCGGATGCGAAAGGGCCTCGGGATCACCCACGCCGACAAACAGCACATCCACCACCGGCTCCTGGACATCGGGCACTCCCACCGGGAGGCGGTCCTGCTCATGTACCTGTGGAGCGCGTTGATCTCCGTCTGTGCGCTCGCTGTGGCGTTCATCAACGGCCGGATCCTGGTTGGGGCGATCGTCATGGTGGCGGTCACGGTCGCCGCTGTGCTCCCCAAGCTCATCCGGGACCGGGCACCGCGGGGGAGCGACCGGAGGGCGACCGTCCGGGGGAACGGACCGCTGGGCCCGGCGGCCCTCCGCGGAGTCGCAGACACGAAGGCCGACCGCGCCGAGGTCAAGGGCAACCCCTGATGCGGGTCCACCGCCCGGGCGAGCCCCCTTACGGGCGGGGTGGGACGTTCGCGGACCTGCCCCTGGTCCTGGACCCGGCGGAGCTCGCCGGAGCGGACGTGGCCATTCTCGGTGCCCCCACCGACGAGCTGGTCACGAACCGCCCGGGGGCCCGATTCGGCCCGAGGGCCATCCGCAACGCGGACTACCTGTGGGAGACGTCTCGCCCCAACATGGACGTTGGGCTGGACCCCTTCGAGGTCCTGGCCATCGTGGACCACGGGGACGTGGAGGTCGTGCCCGGGTACGCGGAGCTCACCCACCGGGCCCTTCGCCAGTCGGTCTCGAGCATCGCGGCCGCCGGGGCCCTGCCGCTCGTCCTGGGCGGGGATCACTCGATCGCCCACCCCGACGTGGGGGCCGTCGCCGACCACCTGAAGCCGGAGCCGCTCGGGCTCATCCACTTCGACGCCCACGCCGACGACGCCTACGAGGAGCCCCGGCTGAATCACGGGACCCCGCTCCGCCTTCTGGTGGAGGAGGGCTCGCTCCGGGGCGAGCACGTGGTGCAGGTCGGGCTTCGCGGGTACTGGCCGCCACCCTCGGACTTCGAATGGGCTCGCTCCCAAGGGTTCCGGTGGTATCTGATGGACGACGTCTACGTCCGGGGGATCGACGAGGTGATCGACGACGTGCTCCGAGACGTGGAGGGCCTGCTCCACGTCTTCCTGTCGGTGGACATCGACGTGTGCGACCCGGCGTTCGCGCCCGGCACCGGGACCCCGGAGCCGGGAGGCCTCCAGGCCCGCGAGCTGCTCCGGGCGGTCCGGCGGATCGCGGCCCTTGTCCCCCTGGCCGGGATGGAGGTGGTGGAGGTCTCGCCGCCGTTCGACCAGGCCGAGATCACGGCGCTCCTGGCACACCGCGTGGTTCTCGAAGCCCTGTCCGGCATGGCGCTCCGGAGGCTGGGCAGAAGCCCCGAGCCGGAGCGGAGCCGGCAGAGGGCTCGGCCCTAGGGGCGGGCCCTCCCGGGTAAGGGGATGGGGCATAATCATGCTCCTGAATCCGCTCGACGGGGGTGACGTGCCGGAAGTCGACGTTCGCCTGGACCGGGTGACCAAGGACTTCGGCGAGACGGTCGCCGTGGACGACCTCTCGCTCGATATCACCGAGGGCGAGTTCTTCAGCATGCTCGGTCCGTCTGGGTGCGGGAAGACCACCACCCTTCGGATGATCGGCGGCTTCGAGGACCCCACCCGAGGGACCATCTACCTGGGTGGCCGCGACGTGACCGATCTGCCGCCGTACAAGCGCAACGTGAACACGGTGTTCCAGTCGTACGCGTTGTTCCCCCACCTCAACGTGCACGAGAACGTGGCCTTCGGCCTCCGCCGCAAGAAGGTCGACGGAGCCGCGATCGATCGTCGGGTCAAGGAGGCCCTGGAGCTCGTCGACCTGGTCGGATTCGACAAGCGCAGGCCCGCGAAGATGTCCGGCGGCCAGCAGCAGCGCGTGGCCCTGGCGCGCGCTCTGGTGAACCATCCCAAGGTGCTCCTGCTGGACGAGCCGCTCGGCGCCCTCGACCTCAAGCTCCGCAAGCAGATGCAGCTCGAGCTGAAGCGGATCCAGGAGGAGGTGGGGATCACCTTCATCTACGTCACCCACGACCAGGAAGAGGCCATGACGATGTCCAACCGCCTGGCCGTCATGCGCCACGGGAAGGCCGAGCAGATCGGTGCTCCCGAGGACGTGTACGAGAGCCCTGCCACCGAGTTCGTGGCGAACTTCCTCGGCGCGTCGAATCTCCTCGACGGTGAGGTCAAGGAGAAGCGGGACGGCGTGGCCACGGTCCTGCTCATGGGCGGCGCCACCGTTTGGGTGCCCGCGGACCAGGTCCCCCAGGAGGCGTGGCAGGTGGGGTCCCGGGTCAGGGTCGGCGTGCGGCCCGAGAAGATCAGGCTGGAGATCGACCGGGGGGAGGCGCCGCCCGACCAGAACAGCGTGACCGGCCTCCTGCGGATGTCCACCTACATCGGTGTCAGTCACCAATACAAGATCGAAGGTCCCGGTGAGACCGAGCTGACCGTCTACGTCCAGAACCTCGGAGCGGGGCCGGTCCCGCAGCCGGGGGAGCGGGTGCGCCTGGTCTGGCAGCCGGACCACACGTTCGCGGTCACCCCGTCGACGTCCCTGGAGGAGGAGGAGGAGGACGAATGAGCGATCGGAGCAACGACTTGGCGAGGATCGATCCCGCGTGGCTGCGTGGCTTGACACAGCCCAGATTCTCCCGGCGTCGCTTCCTCAGGTACGCAGGGGTTGGTGCGGGGGCGGTCGGCCTCTCCTCCATCCTCGCCGCCTGCGGTGTGGAGGAGGAGGCCCCGAAGGGTCCGGCCGGGGAAGGCTCGCCGGAATGGTGGGCCGGGCTCAAGGAGCAGGGGCCGGCCGGCCAGGTGAACTTCACGAACTGGCCCGCCTATATCGACATCAAGACGGTGCAGGGTGAGCGCACCCGCCCTACGCTCGACATGTTCACCGAGGCCACCGGTATCGAGGTCACCTACCGGGCCGACATCAACGCGAACGAGGACTTCTACGCCGCGATCCGTCCTGCCCTGGAGGCCGGCCAGGACACAGGACACGACATCATCGTCATCACGAACGGCAAGACGCTCAGCGAGATTTTCCAGCTGGGCTACCTGATCGAGCTGGACCACTCGCTCTTGCCGACCTTCAGCGCCAACGTGAGCGACGTCCACAAGGACCCCCCCTATGACCCGGGGAACAAGTACACGATCGCCTGGCAGTCGGGGTTCGACGGCCTGGCTTGGAACACAAAGTACGTCGATGAGCCGGTCACCAGCTTCATGGACCTGTTCAACGAGAAGTACGCGGGCCACGTCGGCGCGTGGGGCCTCCCAGAGGACATCGCCGGCATGGCGATGCTGGCCCTGGGCATCGCGCCGGAGACCTCGACGCCCGACGACTGGCAGAAGGCCGCCGACCTCCTGATCCGGCTGGGGGACTCGGGCGTCCTTAGGAGGTGGTACGACCAGGACTACCTCACGGCCATCGAGAACGAGGACCTGTGGATCACGACCGCCTGGTCCGGGGATATCCTCAACGACAAGCTCTACTTCCCGGAGTTCGCGACATTCGAGTTCGCGGTCCCCGAGGAGGGCGCGATCATCTGGACGGACAACATGTGCATACCGACCAACGCCGCCCACCCGCTCGACGCCATCATGCTGATGGATTGGTATTACAAGCCCGACATCGCCGCGCGCCTGACCGAGTGGAACGCCTACGTGAGCCCGGTGCCGGCGGGCGGGGAGATCGTCAGGGCGGACGCCGAGGCAGCCAAGGGCGCGAACGCGGAGGTGCTACAGACCATCGCCAGCAGCCCGTATGTGTTCCCCACCCCCGAGATCCAGCAGATATCCCACACCTACCGCGTGCTGGAGGGTGACGAGATCGAGCAGTGGGACGACCTGTTCCTGCCGATCTTCCTGGCTTGACGCTGAGGCGCCGACGCCTGCGCAAGGCGGCGGTCCCGTACGCCTTGCTCGCGCCGGGAGGCGTGTGGCTCGTCGCCCTGTTCATCGTGCCGATGGTGGCCATGGGAAGCGTCGCGCTCCAGGAGGGAACCGCCATCGAGGGCTACCGGCTGACGTGGCGGTTCGCCAACTTCGCCGACGTCCTCGCCGAGAACCAGGTGTTCTTCGTCCGTTCCCTCCGGAACGGCGCGATCGTAACGGTCGTCGCCCTCCTCATCGCCTATCCGATGGCGTATTGGATCGCCTTCTACGGGGGTCGGGCGAAGTCTGCGCTCCTCTTCCTGATCCTGCTGCCCTTCTTCGTCTCGTTCGTGATCCGGACCGTCTCGTGGAGCTTCATCCTCTCCGACGAAGGGATCGTACTGGGCCCGCTCAAGAGCATCGGGCTCCTCCCCGAGGACGTCCGGGTGCTCGCGACGACGTTCTCGGTACTCGCTGGCATCACGTACAACCTGCTGCCGTTCACGATCCTTCCGCTGTACGTGTCGCTCGAGCGGATCGACAGGGCGTTGGTCGAGGCGGCCAAGGACCTCTACTCGAACAAGGTCCAGGCCTTCCTCAAGGTTGTGTTCCCGCTCTCGCTCCCCGGCGTATTCGCCGCCGTGCTCCTCACCTCCATCCCGGCCATGGGCGACTACATCAACGCCGAAGTCCTTGGCGGCCTGGGCACCTCGATGATCGGGAACGTGATCCAGAGCGAGTTCCTGATCGCCAGGGACTACCCGGAAGCCGCGGCCCTCGCGTTCATCCTGATGGCCGCCATGCTGATCGGCGCGATCGCCTACGCCCGGCTCCTGGGGACCGAGGAGGTCACGACGTGAGCGTGACCGTCGCCGAGGAGCGAGTGGTTGTCGCGCCGGCGCCCTCGCGCCGACCCAGGAAGCGGCTCACCCGGTTCATCCTGCCTTCCTACACGTTCGCCGTGATCCTGTACCTGTCGTTCCCGATCTTCGTGATCATCCTGTTCAGCTTCAACCAAACCAGGACCGGCTTCGGGACGGCCCCGCGGGCCAAGACGGAGTGGATCGGGTTCACCCTTCAGTGGTACCGAAACGTCTTCGAGATACCCGACCTCACCACGGCGTTCCAGCACTCGCTCCTCATCGCGTTCGCCAGCTCGCTGGCAGCCGCGGCGCTGGGAACCTTCGTGGGCCTCGCCCTGGCTCGGTACCGCTACCGGGGCAAGGGCGCCACGAACTTCGTCATCTTCCTCAACATCTCGTCCCCCGAGGTCGTCCTCGGCGCGGCCCTCGCCTCGTTCTTCGTGTCCCTGGGCTTTGCCCGGGGCCTGGACACGCTGTTCCTGTCCCACAGCATGTTCAGCGTCCCCTTCGTCGCCGTGACGGTGCGGGCCAGGGTGCAGGGGCTCGACCGCTCCCTCGAGGACGCCGCCATGGACCTCGGCGCAACCCCCATCACAACGTTCATCAAGGTCACCCTCCCGCTGATCTTCCCGGGGATCCTGGCAGGCTGGCTGCTGGCGTTCGCCCTGTCGATGGATGACTTCGTCATCACCCAGTTCGTGCAGGGGCCCGCCACGATGTTCCCTACCTGGGTGTTCGGGGCGACCAAGGTGGGGATCCCGCCTCACGTCTTCGTAATGGCCTCATTCATCTTCACCGGCGGGGTGCTGTTGGCCCTGGCGACCTTCGTCATGGGGTGGCAGCGAGGGAGAGCCTGACGAGCGGTCCAGGCTTGGACGTTCCAACCCGCGAGCCTGACGAGCGGCCCGCGTCAGACGTCCCAGCCGGCGTCGACGACGATGTCGTGGCCGGTGATGTTCCGGGCCCCCTGCGACACGAGGAAGCTGACGGCCGCTGCGACGTCGACATCCTCGATGAACCTCCCGAGGGCCGTCTGGTCGGCGAAGTCCTCGTAAATCTCCTCACCGCGCCTTCCCAAGGTGCCGCGCCTTTCCCGCACGATCGTCGTCATGCGCTCGCCGTGCGTCACCTTGGGGCCACACGGCAATCACGGCGATCCAATGACCGCCGAGCTCCAGGGCCAGAGTCCGCGAGGCCTCGGACGGCCCACTTGGAGGACGCCTCGACCCCCTTGACCCGCCGGTGCACGTCGTTGATGCGCTCGGCTGAAGTCAGGCTCGGACCAGGGCCCGAAGCGAGTCCTCGGCGGCCTCGAGGATGCGATCGATCTCCCGCTCCGAATGGGCGGCCGACAGGAACCAGTGCTCGAAGTGGTCGGGGTGGACGAACACGCCCCGAGTCATCATTCCGTGCGCGAAGACGGCGAAGCGGTCCCCGTCGGCCTGGAGCGCCTCCCGGTAGGTGCGGACTCGTGGGAGGTCAGTGAAGTACAGCTGCATCATCGAACCTCGCCCCTGGACCACAGCCGGGACGCCGGTACGGTCGACCACCTCCTGAAGGCCCGACCGGAGCTTCGAGCCAAGCGCGTCGAGGTGCCGGTATACGGCCCCGTCGTCCCGAGACAGCTCCTCCAGCGTCGCCTTCGCCGCGGCCAGGCACAGGGGGGAGGCGTTGTAGGTCCCGGCGTGGCGGACCCGCCCCCCCTTCAGCACCGACATGATCTCCCGGCTCCCGGTGAAGGCTCCGATGGGCGCCCCGTTCGCCATGGCCTTGGCGAACGTGCTGAGGTCGGGCTGCAACCCGAAGGCCTCCTGGGCGCCGCCGGGCGCCAGCCGGAAGCCTGTGATCACCTCGTCCATGATGAAGAGGACGTCGTTGTCTCGGCAGACCTGCTGGAGCCCCGCCAGGTATCCCTCGTCTGGCGGGATGAAGCCCTTGTTCGCCATGATGGGCTCGGTGATGACCGCCGCGAGCTCGTGGCGATGATTCCTGATGACCAACTCGACCGCCTCGAGGTCGTTCCACACGGCGACGCGTGTGTGCGCGTAGTGCTCGCTGGGGATACCTGAGCCAACCGGGACGCGTACTGGGTCTGCCTCCGTGCCGACCACCCCGAGCGGCGGCGACACGCTGACCAGCACTTGGTCGTGGTTCCCGTGGTAGTGCCCCTCGAACTTGAGAATGCCAGGCTTGCCGGTGTAGCCCCGGGCCACGCGGATTGCGTGCATCGTCGCCTCCGTGCCCGAGGGGACGAAGCGCACCAGCTCGGCCGTGGGCACCATGCGCGTGATGAGCTCGGCGACCTCGACCTCGAGCGGCAGACAGGTGCCATAGATCACCCCTGCGGCGGCCTGCTCTTGGAAAGCCCGCGTGACCTGGGGGTGGGCGTGGCCCAGGATCACCGGCCCGAAGGCCATGACGGTGTCCACGTATCTGTTTCCGTCGACGTCCACCAGGTACGCACCGTCTCCGCGCTCCACGTAGAAGGGGTATGGTCGGAAGGTCCCGGCCCCCCGGACCGGAGAGGAGACCCCATCCGGCAGGACGGCGGCCGCGCGATCTGCCCAAGTGCCCGAGATAGGGATCTGCTTCTCTCTTTCCACGGCCAGATCGGCGAGGTTCATGCTGACTCCTCCTTCCTCGTGCGGCGTCCTGCTCGTTCGCCGGCTTCGGTTCTCCTCATCACACATCCCAGCCCGCGTCCACGACGATGTCGTGCCCGGTGATGTTCCGGGCCCCTTCCGAGACGAGGAAGCTCACCGAGGCGGCAACGTCGCTCTCCTCGATGAACCGTCCCAGGGCGGTCTGGCGGGTGAAGTCCTCGTAGATCTCCTGGGGTGTGATTCCCCTCACCCGGGCCTTCTCCTTCACGATGGTGTCCATGCGCTGGCCATGGGTGACGTTGGGGCACACGTCGTTCACGGTGATCCCGTGGGGACCCAGCTCCAGGGCGAGCGTCCGGGTCAGGCCCCGGACGGCCCACTTCGACGAAGAGTAGGCCACCCGGTTGCGGTAGCCCCGGAGCCCCGACGTGCCGGCGATATTGACGATGCGGCCGCCACCCCGGGCGATGAGGTGGGGGATGGCGGCACGACATGGGAGGAAGGTGCCGACCAGATTGACCTGGAGCACCTCGAGGAACTGCGCCGGCGTCACGTCCTGGGCCGGGGTTTCGATGGGTCCGATGATGCCCGCGGCGTTCACCAGGATGTCGATCCCCCCGAAGCGTTCGACGGCCGCGGAGATCAGAAGGTTGACCTCCGTCTCGCTCGATACGTCGCACCGAACGGGGAGGCTCTCCCGGTAGGGGTATTTCTCGTCCAGCTCCCGTGCGTGGGCTTCGAGCTGCTCAGCATCCCGACCGGCCAGGACGAGATGGGCACCGTCGCGGGCCAGGGTGTCGGCGATGGCCCCGCCCAGGCCTTTCCCCCCGCCGGTGACGACGGCCACCTGGCCTGTAAGCGGTGTCCCGTTCGGTGTCCCTCCTGTCTCCATGCTCACCCCTTGCTCGTCGGACCCTTCCGCTTCGTCTTGCTTCTCAAAGGCGCCTGGACCCCAAGAGCTTTGGCGATCTCCGTGGCCCCCGCGCGGAGGCGCGGCAGGTATTCTGCGACCCGTGCGCGTGGCAGACGCGCGCTCGGGCCGGCGAGGCCAACGCCCGCGATGACCCAGCCGTGATTGTTGAGGATCGGCACGGCTAGCCCCCAGACGCCGAGGTTGGTCTCCTCGAATGAGCTCGCCCATCCCCGGCGGCGGATCTGCGCGAGCTCGGCCCGGAGCTCGTTCGGATCGGTGATGGTGGCACGGCACAGGCGCTCCAGGGGCCCGGACAGGAGTCGATTGATTTCCTCGGGCGGCAGGTAGGCGAGCAGCACCTTCTGGGATGCTCCGGCGTGCAGAGGTATCTGCCGCCCCGGCTCCACGGACAGGCGGAGGGGCTGAGAGCTCTCAACGCGCTCAAGGCAGACGCTGCGGTCGTTCCCGTCAGAGAGAACCGTGAGGAGTGCGGTCTCTCCTGTCTCGTGGCACAGGCGGCGCAGGACCGGCAGGGCCGGCAACCGGACGTCCACGATGGCCCGGGCCCGCTCGCCGAGGTCGAGCGCGGCGATACCTAGGCGGAAGCGCTTGCTGCCCGGGTCCTGCGTCAAGAACCCCCGCCGCCGGAGGGCGGCCAGGATGCGGTAAGCGGTGGGGGTGGGCAGCTCGCAGGTCCGCGCGATCTCCGTGGTCGACCACTCGGGGTGCTCGCGGGTGAAGAGGTCGAGAACCGAGAACGTGCGCTCCAGCACCTGGAGGGACGGCCCGCCGTTAGGGCCACCGTCCCTGCTCGGCACGGCATCGCGCGCCGTTCTCGACGGGTTCGCGGCCCGGGGCACGATCACAGGCGGAGCACGATGGTCCGCTCCTCCGTCATCTCTCTCACCGCGAAGTGCGGGCCCTCGCGGGTGTTCCCGGACCCTTTGGTGCCTCCGTATGGCATCTGATCCACGCGGAACGTGGGTGCCTCGTTTACAGTAACGCCGCCGAAGTCCAGCTGTTCCATCGCGGCGAACGCCGTGTTCAGGTCCCTCGTGAAGATCCCAGCCTGGAGGCCGTACTCGGTTCCATTGGCGAGGTCGATGGCCTCGTCGAGGTCGTCGAAGGCCCGGACCGCGATGACCGGCCCGAACACCTCCTGCTTCCAGACGCGAAGCCCCGTGTCGACGGTGTCCAGGACCACCGGCCGGAGGTGACCGTTGTCAGTGGTTCCGCCGGCAAGCCGGTCCACGCCGGCCTCGGCCGCCTCCTCGATCCATTCGGAGATGCGGTCACGGTCCTCGGCCGCGATGACGGGGCCAACGTCAGTCTCGGGATCGAGGGGGTCGCCGACCCGCTGCGCTTCGGCCGCCTCCACCAGGCGCTGGAGGAAGGCGTCGTGCACCCGACGGTCCACGATGATCCGCTGGACCGAGATGCAAGATTGACCAGCGAAGGCATAGCCGCTGATCGCCGCCGAGGCGGCTGCCGCGGCCAAGTCTGCGTCGGCGCACACGATGAGCGGGGTTGAGTTGCCGAGTTCCAGGGCAACGCGCTTCCGAGGGGCGCGCGCCACTAGACCCCAGCCGACCTCGCTCGACCCGGTGAAGGTAATCATCCGCACCCGAGGGTCTTCCACGAACACGTCCGAGATCTCTTTCGCTGGCCCCACCACCACCGAGAGCCAGGTTGGAGGGAGACCCGCGCGGTGCAGCGTCCGGACCAGCTCGATCGCGGTGAGCGGCACCCGGGTGGCAGGTTTCAAGACGGCCCCGCAGCCGGCGGCGATAGCCGGGCCGACCTTGTGGGCGGCGAGGTTCAGGGGGAAGTTGAAGGGTGTGATGGCGGCGATCACACCGATGGGCACCCTGATCGTGAACCCCCTGTGCCCCGTGCCCGAGGGGTGCGCATCCATGGGGATGCCTCGACCAGCGAGCGTACGAGCCTCGGCGGCTGAGAAAGTGAGGGTCTGGACGCATCTGTCCACCTCGACCAGGGCCTGCTTGACGGGCTTGCCGGCCTCCATGGCCAGCAACCGGGCGAACTCCTCGCGCCTCTCCCTGATGTCGGCGGCGGCTCGGTCCAGCACGAGCGCACGCTCGAACGCCGGGAGGGGGGACCGCATCGCCTCGGCCGCCGCGTCGATGGCCGCGCGGGCCGCCTCCACCCCCACCACCGGCGCCGCCCCGACGGTCCGGCCGTCCCATGGGGACCGGACGACGTCCATGTCGCCTTCGGTTACCTCCACGCCGCCGACGGAGAGCGGGGATACGCGGAGCGTCTCCTGAGCCACGGGTCCACCTCCTCGGATTTTGATGTCGAGCCGCGCCATGGTAGCATGCGCCACCTCAGATAGCGAAAGCGCTTCTCGCATCGTGAAATCCCTCCCGCGGACGGGAACACGGAAGGGGGTCGTGGGCGTTGGAGAGACCTGACCTCGAGCTTCTCCGGGGCGCCATCGACATGCACGCGCACACCGCGCCCGCGCTGTTCCGCAGGCCGCTCGACGATGCCGACCTGGCGAAGAGGGCCCTGGAGTACGGGATGCGCGGCTTCGTCCTGAAGGACCACGACGCCGACACGAGCGGGCGCGCGTACTACGTCGCCAAGATGTACCCCGAGATCCAGCCATTCGGGGCCATCGTCCTGAACCGTTCGGTCGGGGGGCTCAACCCGTACGTGGCCCAGGCAGCCATCCATTACGGGGCAAAGATCGTCTGGATGCCGAGCAACCACTCGAAGTGGCACGCCGACTACTTCAACATGGCCGACTACCCGCAGCTCGGGCGGCCCAAGAAACAGCTCCCGGGCCTAGGAGTCACCGTGTTCGACGGGGACGGCAAGCTCGTCCCGGAGGCCATCACGATCCTTGAGCTGATCGCCGAGGCGGACGTATGCCTGGCGACGGGGCACCTCAGCCTCGCCGAGATTCGAGCGCTCCTCGACGACGCCATGAGGATCGGGGTCAAGCGGTTCATAGTGACCCACGCGAACTGGGCCCTGTGCCGGCTCGACATGGAGGTCCAGAAGGAACTGGTTTCGAAGGGGGCCGTCCTCGAGTACGTGGCGTGCTCCTGTGTGTCGCCCATCTTCCACGAGCAGGAGCCGAAGGAGCTGGCGAGCTGGATCAACGAGTTCGAGGGAGAGAACCTGGTGCTCGGCTCCGACCTGGGGCAAATGTCCGGGCCGCCCCACCCGGAGGGCCTTCGGATGCTGCTCGCGTCGCTGCTGGACGAGGGTGTGCCCTACGAGTACCTGGAGAAGATGGCCAAGGTGAACCCAGTCAATGTGCTCGGCATCGAGGAGGAGTGGCGGCCGGCGTGAACGGAAGCTTCACGTGGCGAGGTCCCTTGAGCGCCGGGAGGAGCTGTCCCTGCACTTCGGTCCGCTTGGGGGGGAGGCGGCCCCCTTGTTCGTGAAGCCCTTCCGGTACGTCGCGGCCCGGACCGTCGAGGAGGCCTGCGCGACCCTTGATGAGCACGGGCCGGACGCGAAAGTCCTGGCGGGCGGCCAGAGCCTCATCCCGATGCTCAATCTCGGGCTCGTGGAGCTCGCCGTCGTGGTCGACATTGGGCAGGTCGCCGGGCTCGACGGGCTCGCCGAGGAGAACGGGTCCCTCCGCCTCGGCGCACTGACCCGCCATCGCGACGTGGAGCGGTCCAAGGCGGTACGGTCGAGCCAGCCCCTCCTCGCAGAGGCCGTGCGGCATGTCGGGAACCCGCGGGTCCGCAACCGGGGGACCCTCGGCGGCTCGCTCGCCCACAACGACCCCGCTGCGGAGCTTCCGCTTGCGATGGCGGTGCTGGGCGCGGAGTACGAAGTCTCCGACGGGCGGAGGACCCGAACCCTCTTGGCCACCGACTTCCCGGTCACGTATTTCACGACGCAGCTCGCGGAGAACGAGCTGCTCATATCGGTCACGGTGCCCGAGCTCGGTCGCAGCTGGGGGTGGGGGTTCCATGAGTTCTGCCGGCGGACGGGCGACTTCGCCGTCGTGGCGGCCGCCGCGGTAGCTCGGTGCGAAGGGGACGCGATCCAGGAGGTCCGGGTCGGGCTCTGTGGGGTCGCGGACCGAGCCGTCCGGTGCCGGACGTTCGAGGGCGCCGTGATCGGAGCCCGCGTGGGGGACGCCCCCGGCCTGGCCGATGCCGTGGACGGGGAGATCGAGCCCGTGAGCGACACCAGCGCGAGCGCCGGATACCGGCGGCACCTGGCGCGGGTCCTCACGGGCCGGGCCATGGCCGACGCCTGCCGGCGGTCGCGGGGGGAGGTCGCTGCGTGAGCCAAGAGCTCGCCACTCAGCCGATCACGGTCACGATCACGCTGAACGGTCGCGAGATCATGCGGAACGCCCCCGCCCACTTCACGCTCCTCCGTTGGCTCCGCGACGTCGCCGGCGCGTACGACGCCAAATACGGATGTGGCGAGGGCGTCTGCGGGGCGTGCACGGTGCTTATCAATGGCGAGGCCGTGAGCGCCTGTTCGGTGCTGGCCGCCCAGGTGGACGGCAGCGAGGTCCGCACGGTGTCGGGCCTGCTGGGGGAGGACGGCTCGCTGAACGACCTCCAGCGCGCGTTCCTCGAGCGGGGGGCCGCGCAATGCGGGTTCTGCACGCCCGGGATGTTGCTCGCGTCGACCGAGCTGCTCGCTGGAGGCGAGCCGCTCGACCGTGAGCGGATCCGCCACGCCTTGCACGGCAACCTCTGCAGGTGCACGGGCTACGAGGCCATCGTCTCGGCCATCGAGTCGGTCGCCCGCGGGGTCGGGAAGGCTTGATGAGCTCAGACGAGGTCCGCACCTCCAAGGCCGACGCGCTCCGTGTGGTGAACCGCCCTATCGCGCGGCACGACGCGGCCGAGAAGATCGCCGGCTCCGCCCGCTACGCGGCAGACTTCGCGGTGGTTGGGACGCTTCACGCCCGGCTGGTGCGCTCGCAGGTGCCCTCGGCACGGATCGTGAAGCGAGACGTGTCGGACGCCCTGAAGATGCCCGGCGTCGTCGCAGTATTCCTGGGCGAGGACGTGCCGCACAACGAGGTGTGGGTCGACGTGCCCGGACAGACAACCGAGGTGGTCGCCCTGAAGGCCAGCATGCAAGTGCTGGCCACTGAGCGGGTCCGGTTTCATGGGGAGCCCATCGCGCTGGTGGTCACGGAGAACGAGGACGTGCTCGCCGCGGCGGTCGAGGCGGTACAGGTTGAATACGACCCCCTCCCGGGCGTGTTCGACCCCGACCGGGCCCTGGAGGAGGGGGCGTCGGCCGTTCACGACGCCGGCAACCTGCTCGCGCTCTGGGACATCAACAAGGGCGACGTGGACTCGGCCTTTGCCGGGGCCGACGTCGTCGTCGAGGGCGAGTACGTCACGCAGTTCGTCGATCACGCCTACCTGGAGCCGGAGGCCGGCCTCGCATGGCTGGATGACGACGGGGTCGTCAACATCCGGGTCTCCACGCAGGTAATCGAGCACTACCGAGACGTCGCCCGCATCCTCGGCGTTCCCGAATCCAAGGTCAGGGTGATCAGCCCCTACGTCGGCGGCGGCTTCGGCGGCAAGGAGGATATGACTGTCGAGCCGTACTTGGCCCTGGCGGCCGCGCGGACGCGCCGGCCAGTCCGCATGGTATGGACAAGGCAAGAGTCGCTCCTGGCCCGGGCCAAGCGACACCGCATGCGGATGCGGTACCGGACCGCGGCCCGGCGAGACGGGACGGTCCTCGCACAGGACGTCGACATCACGACCGACGCCGGCGCATACGCGTATCTGTCGGCCCTGGTCCTCCTCTACGCCGCCGTGCACGCCGGAGGCCCGTACCGCGTCCCCGCCATGCGCCTCCGGAGCCGGACCGTCTACACGAACAACCCGCCCACTTCGGCGATGCGAGGGTTCGGCGGCATGCAGGTGGTGTTCGGCTACGAGTCGCAGATGGACCGCCTGGCCCGCGAGGTCGGGGTCGACCCCGGGGAGCTTCGCAAGCGCAACGCCATCGCGAAGGGCGACGAGCTCCCGGTCGGGCAGCGGATCGAGACCGAGGTGCTCCTGGCGGAGACCGTCGACGCCGTGACGGAGAGGGCGGGCCCTAAGCCGCAGCAGTCCCGCCCGCGGACGGCGGTGGGCCGCGGCCTCGCCTCGAACCTCCAGTCCTACGGGCGGCTGGTGTGGCTGAACGACTCCGCCGCGGCATGGGTCGGGTTCCAGCTCGACGGCAGCCTGATCGTGCGGTGCGGCGTGCCGGACATCGGCGGAGGGCAGGCCTCCTCGCTTGCGCAGATCGCATCGGAGATCCTGGGCACCGAGCTGCCGGTCATCTCGGTCCTCTTCGGGGATTCCGCCCTCACCCCGCTCGCCGGGACCACCACGGCGACCCGTCAGCTGTACATGTCCGGGAACGCCGTGTACGAGGCGGCCACGCAGCTCCGGGACCGGATCGTTGCGGTAGTGGCCGAGGAGACCGGCCAGCCGCCCGACTCTCTGCGGATGGTCCCCGGCGGCGTGGCCGGCGTGGACCGGATCGTCCCGATCCAGGAGGCCCTGGCCGCATGCCGGCGACGCAGCGTGCCGATCGAAGCGTTCGGCACGTTCAACGGGCCCAAGGGGGTCGAAGTGGGCCGGCAGCTCCAGAGCGAGCGGATCTTCCCCGACTTCACGTTCGGGACGCACCTGGTCGACGTGGAGGTGGACCTTGACACGGGCGGGGTGCGGATCCTCGGCTACCTGGCGTCGCACGACGTCGGCAGGGCCATCAACCCCTCGAGCGTGGAGGGGCAGATCTGCGGCGGGGTCGCCATGGGCGTGGGGTCCGCGCTGCTGGAGGAGGTGGTCGTGGAGGACGGCGTAAACCTGACCGGCGGATTCTTCCAGTATCTGATCCCGACCGCGGCCGACCTTCCCGACATCGAGTGCATCGTGCTGGAGTCGGGCGAGGGGCTCGGGCCGTTCGGGGCCAGGGGGATCGGGGAACCCCCGATCGGGCCCTGTGCGGCGGCCATCGCGAGCGCGATCGAGGACGCCGTGGGGGCCAGGCCGAGGACGCTTCCGATCACCCCGGAGCGAGTTCTCGCTTGCGTGGGTGAGGCCGCCGGAATCCGAGGGGAGTGAGGGAGATGAGCAAGCTGACGTCAAGACCGCATTCGTTACGGGAGGAAGGTTCGGGGATCGGCCGGCCCACGAGCAATTAGAGGGGAGACCATATGTATGGCGTCGACGAGTACAAGCGACGGACCACGATGTGCGCAGCCGAGTACGAGCGGGCGAGCAAGCTCATCCCCGGAGGCGTGGGCAGCGCCATCCAGTACCGGGCCCCCTACCCGCTCTACCTGGCTAACAGCAAGGGGTCGCGGGTGTGGGATCTCGACGGCAACGAGTACATCGACTACTCGCTCTGCTACGCAGCGATGGTCGCAGGCCACGCGAACCCCATCATCGCGGGAGCCATCACGGAGCAGGCGAAGAAGGGGACCCTGTACGGCATGCCCACCATCCTGGCGGCGGACCTGGCGGAGGAGATCCACCGCCGGTACCCGGTGATCGAGATGATCCGTTTCACCCAGTCCGGGGTGGAGGCCACCCAGACGGCGATCCGGCTTGCGCGCGCCGCCACGGGGCGCAAGCACATCGTCAAGATCGAGGGCTCGTACCACGGCGGCACCGATCACCTCTTGGTCTCGATCGGCGGCGCGCCGGGGGATGCGATCGGCCCCCCTGAGGCTCCCAGCTCGACGGCTGACTCCGCCGGTCTCCTCCCGGCCTCGACCGAATTCACCGTGGTCGTGCAGTTCAACGACCTCGAAGGGATGCGGAGAGCCTTTGACCGCCACGACGGCGATATCGCTGGTGTGATCATCGAGCCGGCCATGACGAATGGCGGCGTGATCCCGCCTCAGCCCGGCTACCTGGAGGGACTCCGGAAGCTGACGGAGGACGAGGGGGCGGTCCTGATGTTCGACGAGGTCAAGGTGGGGTGCCGGATCGCTCCAGGCGGCGCGACCGAGCTCTTCCGCGTCACGCCCGATCTCATCACGCTGGCGAAGGCGATCGGTGGCGGGGTGCCGGTCGGTGCCTTCGGGGGCAAGCGCGAGCTGATGGAGCTCATCAGCCCGCTCGGATCGACCATCCACTTCGGCACGTACAACGCGAACCCGCTGGGGATGGCCGCCGGCCTGGCGTGCCTTACCAGGGTCATGACCGACGACGTCTATCCGGAGATGACCCGTCTGGCCACGCGCCTCGCCGATGGGCAGCGGAAGGTGATCGGGGCCCTCGGGCTTCCGGCAGTGGTCACGCAGGTCACCACCCTCGGCGGCATCTTGTTCACCACCGACGAGCCGTCGAACTTCCGGGAGGCGGCGAGGTGCGATGCCGCCAAGTGGGAGGACTACTGGTTCGGAATGCTGAACCGAGGCGTGATCCCCATGGGGAGCGCCTGGTTCGAGGAGTGGTCGATCTCCGCGGCCCACGCGGAAGAGGACATCGACCGCACGCTCGAGGTCACCGAGGAGGTGCTGCGGGAGATCTTCGCGGCCTAGGGGGATAGGCGACAAGGGGGCGACCATGGACAAGCCGCATGCGCTTGACATGTACATCGACGGGAAGCGCGTCGGGACACGGTCCGGTGAACGCTTCGACGTGCTGAACCCCGCGACCGGGGAGGTATACGCGACGGTCCCCGAGGCGGACGTTGAGGACGTCGACGCGGCGGTGGGCGCGGCCCGCAAGGCGCATGAAGGCCCGTGGCGGGGCGTCTCCGCGATCGAGCGAGGGGTGATGCTTCAGAAGATGGCCCGGGCTCTGGAGAGCCGCGCCGAGGAGTTCGCGGTGGTCGAGACCTCCCATAACGGGAAGACGATCGGGGAGGCGGAGTTCGACGTGACGAGCACCGTGGGGTGCTTCGACTACTACGCCGGAGCCCCGACGAAGTACTTCGGCGAGACCATCCAGGGGCCGTCGGACTTCCTGCTCTACACGCGGCGGGAGCCGGTCGGGGTGTGCGGCCTCATCGTGCCGTGGAACTACCCGCTGGCCATCGCGGTGTGGAAGCTCGCACCAGCGCTGGCCGCCGGCTGCTCGGTCATCCTCAAGCCGGCCAGTGACACGCCTCTGACCGCACTCATGCTGGCAGATCTGGCTGAGGAGGCCGGGATTCCTCCCGGCGTGGTGAACGTCGTGACCGGCCCCGGCTCGGTGATCGGCCGCCGGCTGGCAGCCCACCCCGGGGTTGACAAGATCTCGATCACCGGCGAGACCGTCACCGGCCGGGAGGTCATGCGGGAGGCGTCCGAGACGCTGAAGCGGGTGACGCTCGAGCTGGGGGGGAAATCACCAGCCTTGATCTTTGCCGACGCCGACCTCGACGCGGCGGTGGATGCTTCGATGTTCATGATCTACACGAACGCCGGACAGGTGTGCGACGCTCGCTCCCGGATCTTCGTGCAGGAGCCCGCCTACGACGAGTTCGTGGGGAAGTTCGCAGATCGGACCTCGAAGCTTCGGGTCGGCGACCCGATGGACCGCTCGAACCACATCGGGGCGATCACGTCGGCCAGGCAGCTCGAGAGGGTGGAGTACTACGTGGAGCTGGGTCAGAAGGAGGAGGCCAAGCTGGCGGTCGGCGGGGAACGGGTCGAGGCTGGCGGCGGCTACTTCTACAGGCCGACGGCCTTCGTCGACATCGACAACTCGATGCGGATCGCCCAGGAGGAGATCTTCGGGCCGGTCGCGGTCATCGGCAGGTTCCGCGACTACGACGAAGGGATCCGCCTGGCCAACGAAACCGTGTACGGTCTGGCCGCGACCGTGTGGACCGGGGACCTCACGACGGCCCACCGAGCCGCCCACGACATCAGGGCCGGCGGTGTCTGGGTCAACACGAGCGAATTCCTCTTCAACGAGTCGCCGTTCGGTGGCATGAAGCACTCTGGGTACGGCCGCGAGCTCGGCATGCACGCGCTCGGCGCTTACACGGAGATCAAGAACATCGGTATCTCGTTAGGCGCGCACATGCCGACCTTCGAGCTCTGACCGCCGCGGACGCCCGGAAGGGACAGATGCATGCAAATAACCGGGCCCGTGTGGTGGCGATGAGCACGGGGTTCGCCGAACGGATCACCGTCGAGGCGCTCTGGGACGACCCCTACCCCATTTATGCCCGGATGCGGCGCCAGGCGCCCATATGCTACGTGCCTGCGGTCGGCCTGCGGTTCATCACGCGCTGGGCCGATGTCGAGTACGGGGCGGCGCACCCGAGCCTGTTCCCCGCCTCGGTCCGGGACTCCCCACTGGACATGACGCTCGGTGGCACGAACGTGCTCACGGTGGACGGGGAGCGGCACAAGCCGTGGCGCGCTCCCCTCGACGAGGCGCTCCTGCGGCGGCGGCTCGACGAGCGGGCGCCCGCGATGATCGGCGCGATCTGCGAGCGCTTGCTCGCGCGGTTCGCTGGCCGCGGAGAGGCCGACCTGATGGCCGAGTACTTCGAGCCGATGTCCTGTCTGTCGGTGGCGCGCTGGATCGGGCTCGGCGGGGACCTGGACGCGCCGACGCTGCAGCGCTGGTTCCACGGCCTGGCGACGGGTACGTCGAACTTCGAGCGCGACCCTCAGAAGCAGGCGATCGCCGCCGCGACGAGCGCGGAGATCGACCGGACCCTCCGGCCGCTCTTCGAGCGGCGGCTCTCCGAGCCTGACGACACGATGGTCTCCCTGCTGTTACACGCAGCTGAGGGGAACCTCGACGATCGGCTTGCCTGGCTGATGCCCACGCTGAAGCTCGTCTTGATCGGCGGCCTGCAGGAACCGGGGCACGGCTGCGGTTCGACCGTGTACGGGCTCCTCAGCCGCCCGGAGCAGGGGAAGGCCCTTGCGGCCGACGTCGCGAAGCTGATCAAGCGGGCGGTCCATGAGGGGCTCCGGTGGCTCTCGCCGATCGGTACACAGACGCGGATCGCGGGGCCGGGTGCCGTGATCGCGGGTGTTGAGATACCGCAAGGCGAGAATGTCGGGCTCCTCGTATCGTCGGCGAATCGCGATGAGGAAGTCTTCGGCCCAACCGCCGACGAGTTCGACCTGTTCCGGCCGCGGCGCCAGCACGCGGCGTTCGGTTTCGGGCCCCACTTCTGCGTGGGGCACCACCTGGCAAGGATCCAGATGCGTGTGGCGATCGGTCTGCTCTTCGAGCGGCTGCCCAACCTGCGCCTGGATCCGGAGCTGCCCCCGCTCGTCCGGGGGTGGGAGTACCGGGCTCCGGTCCACCTCCACGTCCTGTTCGACGCGTAGGCTCGACGTGCACGCGGACGTGGTGATCCAGCGCCGTCGGGCGTGAACGGCTGCGGCCACCCGCGCTCGAGGGCGGCTACCAGCGGGAATCATCGAATCGCTCGGAGCTCGACAGAAAACCCGCGTCTACCTGCCGAAAGGCATCGGCCACGCCCTGCCCCACTCGGTGGCCCGCGGATATACTCGGTTCGTGAAAATCTTCACAAGCTCGATGGAAAACCCACATCTACCTGCCGAAACGCAACGGACACGCCTTTGACCCTCTCGATGGGGCGTGGATATACTTTCGCCGTCCATGGCGGGATCGGGGTGGGGAAGCGCGTGGACCGGCATGGGCACGGGATGGGCGATCACCTCGACGCTGGTCGCGGGGATCCTCGTCTGCTGGGGGCTCGGGTATCTGGTCGACTGGCTGGTCGGTACCGACCGTGTCTTCCAGGCTGTGGGGATCGTCGCCGGCGCCGGAGCAGGCATCTACCTGGTGTACCTGAGATACGGCAAGGGAGATCGTGGACAGGGTTGAGCCCGAGCGCGAGCTGATCCGTCGGGCCCTGCCCTTCGGTCCTCCGGCCGTCGTCCTCGCCCTGTTGGCCGGCGCCGCGCTCGGTGGATGGGACGCCGGGGCCTCCGCCGCCATCGGTGTCGCGATCGTGTTCGTGAACTTCGCCGTCCACGGATGGTCGCTCTCCCGCGCCGCCCGTATCTCGCATACGGCCCTGTACGCGGTGGGGCTCGGAGGGTTCGTGGTGCGGCTGGCGGCGATCGCCGGGGTCATGCTCGCGCTCGACCGCCTGGCGTTCTTCTCGCCGCTCGCCTTCGGCCTTGCCGTCGTCCCCGCCACCGTGGGGTTGCTCCTCTTCGAGCTGCAGCAGCTCCACGGCCGGATGCAGGTCGAGCTGTGGGACTTCCGGGCTCAGGAGCCGGCTGGTCGGTGAGCCCGGTGATCCCGGCCGTCCTGGCGAAGTTCGAGCCTCCCACCACCAAGGACTTCGTGTGGCCGTGCTGGGGCGGCTCGGTTGACATCGGGGGCCTGTCGTTCTGCATGAACTTCATCTATTTCCTGCTGCTCCTGTCGTTCGTCGCGTTCATCGTGCTGTTCACTCTGGCCTTCAGGGCGCCGAGCGTCGTTCCCCGCAGGCTTCAGAGCGTCATGGAGGTGGGGATCCAGTTCGTCCGCGAGAACGTCGCGATCCCCATGATCGGGCGCGAGGGCGACCGGTTCATGCCGCTCCTCACCACGCTCTTCTTCTTCATCTTCCTGGGGAACATCCTCGAGATCGTCCCGGGGATCAACTTCTCCCACAACAGCCGAGTGGCGTTCCCCATGTCGATGGCGGCCGTGTCGTGGGTCACCTTCAACGCGGTGGGGATCCGCAAGCACGGGTTCGTCGGATACGCCAAGCACGTGCTGTTCCCGCCGGGAGCTCCCCTATGGCTGTACCCGCTCCTCGTGCCGATCGAGTTCGTCACGCAGATCGTGGTCCGGCCGATCACGCTGTCGGTCCGACTCGCCGCCAACTTCCTGGCCGGACACTTCCTGCTCGCCGTGTTCTTCCTGGGCACGATCGCGCTCCTTCAGGGCGGGATCCTCGCCATCGTGGGGCCGTTCGCGTTCGCCATCGCGATCGCCCTGGTCGGCTTCGAGATCTTCGTGTCGATCCTTCAAGCGTTCATCTTCGCCATCCTCACCGCCTCGTACATCGGTGGCGCGATGGCCGAGGAGCACTAGCCAAGGAGGCGTGTGATGTTGGGATTGCTGGCGCAGGTCACCGGGGACCTCAGCGCGATCGAGACCGTGGGCAGGGGGCTGGTCATCGGGCTTGCCGCTATCGGACCCGGCATCGGGCTCGGGGTCCTGATCGGCAAGTCGGTCGAGGCCATGGCCAGACAGCCGGAGTATGCCGGCCAGGTCCGAGCCACCATGTTCATCGGCATCGGCCTGATCGAGGCGCTGGCGCTATTCGGCATCGCGTTCTCGTTCATCATCTGAGGGGAGCGGAGCCGTGCACGCGCTGATCGAAACGATCCTGCACCAGGCGGCCGAGACTGCCGAAGAGAACGCGCCGGAGGACCTCTACCCCCACTGGGAGGAGCTCCTCGTCGGAGCCATCGCGTTCTTCATCCTGTTCTTCTTCATGGCGAGGTGGGTCCTCCCGCGCGTCAACCGGCTGCTCGAGGAGCGCAGGGACAAGATCCAGGGCGATCTGGAGCGGGCCGAACAGACCCGCCGTGAGGCCGAGGCCGAGCTCTCGCGGTACCGGGAGCAGCTGGCCGGAGCTCGGGAGGAGGCGAACCGGATCATCGAGGAAGCCCGGAAGACGGCCGAGGAGCTCCGGAAGGATCTCCAGGCCAGAGCGGAGCAGGAGGCCCAGGCCACGGTGGCCAGGGCTTCGGAGGAGATCCGAACCGAGCGGGACCGGGTCTTCCAGGAGCTCCGGACCCAGGTCGGGGCCATCGCCGTCGACCTCGCCGGCAAGGTGGTGGGCCAGTCCCTGGACAAGAAGGCCCACCAGAAGCTGATCGAGGACTACATCGATCAGGTAGCCCGGTCCGGGAACGGATCGAAGGGCTGATGGCCGAGAAGGACGCCATCGTGCAGGGATACGCGGAGGCCTTGCTCAGCGTGGCCGAGGCGGAGGGCGTCCTGGAGACCGTCGAGGACGAGCTGTTCCGGTTCGCGAAGGTCGTGGAGAAGCAGGGAAAGCTTCGAGACGCGCTCACCGACCCGGGTCTTCCGTTCGGGCGGAAGCGCGCCCTCCTCCAGGACCTGCTTGGGGAGCGAGCCAGCCCGCACACGCTGAACTTTCTGGGGTTCCTGATCGAGCAGGGCCGGGCCCGGGAGCTCGGCCGGATCATCCAGGGCGTGGCGGAGGAGGCGGCCAGGCGACGGGAGCGCGCCCTGGCCGAGGTCCGGACCGCCGTGCCCCTCACGGCCACCCAACGCAACCGCCTCCGGGAGGCGCTCTCCAAGGCATCCGGCCATGACGTGGAGCTGAAGGTCCTGGTGGACCCATCAGTGGTCGGCGGCGTCGAGGCCCGCGTGGGGGAGCAGGTCTTCGACGGCACCGTGAGGAGCCGCCTGCGGGCGGCGAAAGAGCGACTCGGGAGCATGTGAGCCATGGCGGAGCCGGAACCGATCAACGCGGAGGAGATCGCGGAGGCGCTCCTCAGGCACGTCGAGAGCTTTCGCCCGTCGGTCGAACGTGAGGAGGTCGGCCGCGTCACGGAGGCCGGGGACGGCATCGCCTTCGTCCAGGGGCTCCCCCGCGCGATGGCGAACGAGCTGCTCGAGTTCCCCGGGGGGAAGCTCGCCCTCGCCTTCAACTTGGACGTGGACAGGATCGGCTGCGTGATCCTCGACCAGGAGTTCGCGGACATCGAGGAGGGCGATCCGGTCAAGCAGACCGGCCGGATCCTGTCCGTGCCGGTAGGCGACGGGCTGCTCGGCCGGGTGGTGGATCCCCTGGGCCGGCCCATGGACGACGCGGGTCCCGTGGCCTCCGAGGAGACCCGGCCCCTCGAGGTGCAGGCGCCCTCGGTCGTGTCTCGCCAGCCCGTGAAGGAGCCCCTCCAGACCGGCATCAAGGCCATCGACGCCATGACTCCCATCGGCCGGGGCCAGCGGGAGCTGATCATCGGCGACCGCCAGACCGGCAAGTCGGCCATCGTGATCGACGCCATCATCAACCAGCGCGAGCTGTGGGGAACCGACAAGCAGGTCAAGTGCATCTACGTTGCCGTCGGACAGAAGGCGTCGACGGTGTCGGAGGTCGTGGAGGCGCTCCAAGAGAACGGCGCGATGGCCTACACGGTCGTGATCTACGCCCCGGCCGGGTTCCCAGCCCCGTTCAAGTACATCGCACCATACGCAGGTTCCGCCATCGGCCAGCACTGGATGTACAAGGGCGAGCACGCCCTGGTCGTGTTCGACGACCTGTCCAAGCAGGCAGAGGCATATCGGCAGTTGTCCCAGCTCCTGCGGCGCCCGGCCGGTCGGGAGGCCTACCCGGGCGACGTCTTCTACCTGCACTCCAGGCTTCTGGAGCGGTGCGCCAAGCTCTCAGACGAGTTGGGGGGCGGGTCGCTGACCGGCCTCCCCATCGTGGAGACCAAGGGCGGCGACGTGTCGGGCTACATCCCGACCAACGTCATCTCCATCACCGACGGACAGATCTACCTCGAGACCGACCTGTTCTACGGCGGCGTTCGGCCGGCCATGAACGTGGGGATCTCCGTGTCGCGCGTCGGCGGGAACGCGCAGATCAAGGGCATGAAGCAGATCGCCGGCCGCCTCCGTCTGGACCTCGCCCAGTACCGGGAGCTCGAGGCCTTCGCGGAGTTCGGGTCCGAGCTGGACAAGGCGTCCCAGCAGCAGCTCGCCCGGGGGGCGAGGGTGGTGGAGATCCTGAAGCAGCCTCAATACCAGCCCATGCCGGTCGAGCGTCAGGTGATCTCCATCTACGCGGTGACCGGCGGGTTCCTGGACGACGTCCCGCTCGAGGATTGCAAGCGGTTCGAGGGCGAGCTCCTCGACTTCCTCTCCACCCGTCACCCGGAGATCGGGGAACACATCAACACGAAGGGTGACTTCCCCGAGGAGATCGGGACGACGCTGAAGGAGGCCATCCTCGGCTTCAAGGAGATCTTCGTCCCCTCCGCCGGTGGGCCGGGGAGCGCCGCCGGCATCGGTGCGCCCACCCCGCCCGACCAGGTCAAGCCCGACGTGGGATGGGACCGGATGTCATCGGTCGACGAGGACGAGGACGAGGGCGGCGCGGGACCGGCGCCCGCCGAGGGCTGAGGCGTGGGCGCGAAGCTCCGCGTGATTCGCCGGCGGATCCGGTCCGTCCAATCCACCATGAAGATCACCCGGGCCATGGAGCTGATCGCCGCGTCGCGCATCCTCAAGGCGCAGCACCGCGTCGAGGCGGCCCGGCCCTACGCGGAGCTGTTGACCCGAGCCATGGAGGATGTCGCGAGGCAGACCGGCGCCCTCGTGCATCCGCTCCTCGAGGAGCGCCCGGAGCCGCAGCGCTCCGGCGTGCTCGTCGTGACGTCCGACCGGGGATTGGCCGGCGCCTACAACGCGAACGTCCTGAAGCGGGCCGAGGGGCTGATGGGGCGCCTGCGCGGGCGCGAGGTGGAGCCGGTTCTGTACGTATCGGGGCGGAAGGGCCTCGGGTACTTCCGGTTTCGGGGATTCGCCATCGAGGATAGCTGGACCGGCCACAGCGAGGTTCCGTCGTATGAGGTCGCCGAACGGATCGGCGCGGTGCTCATCGAAGCGTTCGCCGACCACCGGATCGACGAGGTGCACGCGGCCTACACCGACTTCCGGTCGGCGTTCACGACCCGGGCCACGGACCGACGCTTCCTCCCCATCGCCGCCGAGGAGGTGGTCCGCCGGGAGCTCGGGCTCCCGTATCCCGAATACATCTTCGAGCCCGAGCCATCGGCCATCCTGCACGAGCTCCTGCCACAGTACGTCATGACAAAGGTGTACGCGGCGCTGCTCGAGTCGGCCGCCTCGGAGAACGCGGCGCGGCGCCGAGCCATGAAGGCTGCGACGGAGAACGCGGAGGACCTGATCAAGGTGCTGACCCGAGTGGCCAACCAGGCCCGCCAGGCCGAGATCACCACGGAGATCATGGACATCGTGGGCGGAGCGGAGGCCCTGAGCGAGGCGGCGGGAGAGTAGCCATGTCAGCTGCGGAGGCGAAGAAGGGCACGAGCCAGGCGAAGAACACGAGCGAATCGAACGGTGAGGGCACCGGACGGGTGGTGCGGGTGATCGGCCCGGTCGTGGACATTGAGTTCCCGCTGGAGGATCTCCCCGAGGTGAACACGGCCGTTCGCGTGGAGCGGACGCTCGAGGGCGAGACCGACGTGATCACCTGCGAGGTGGCCCAGCACATCGGCGATTCGGTGGTCCGAACGATCGCGCTCAAGCCGACCGACGGGCTGGTCCGGGGAACCCCGGTCGAGAACACCGGCCAGCCCATCACGGTCCCGGTGGGCCCCGGCACCCTCGGTCACGTCTACAACGTGCTGGGGGAGCCGCTCGATACCACGCCCGACCAGATCACCTACGACGAGCGGTGGCCGATCCACCGCGAGCCGCCCCCGTTCGAGGAGCTCGAGCCCCGGACCCAGATGTTCGAGACCGGCATCAAGGTCATCGACCTGCTGGAGCCGTACGTGCAGGGCGGGAAGATCGGGATGTTCGGCGGGGCCGGCGTCGGCAAGACCGTCATCATCCAGGAGATGATCTATCGCGTCGCCGAACAGCACGGCGGCGTGTCGGTCTTCGCCGGCGTGGGAGAGCGCACCCGCGAGGGCAACGACCTGTTCATCGAGATGACCGAGACCGGCGTCATCAACAAGACGGCGCTCGTGTTCGGACAGATGGACGAGCCGCCGGGCGTCCGCCTCCGGGTAGGCCTGGCCGCCCTGACGATGGCGGAGTACTTCCGCGACGTGCAGCGCCAGGACGTCTTGCTGTTCATCGACAACATCTTCCGGTTCACTCAGGCCGGTTCGGAGGTCTCGACGCTCCTCGGCCGGATGCCCTCGGCGGTGGGGTACCAGCCGACCCTGGCCGACGAGATGGGCGAGCTCCAGGAGCGGATCACCTCCACCAGGGGGCGGTCCATCACGTCGCTTCAGGCCATCTACGTGCCGGCCGACGACATCACCGACCCCGCCCCCCACACCACGTTCGCCCACCTCGACGCCACGACCGTCCTCTCGCGGGCCATCGTGGAGAAGGGGATCTACCCGGCCGTGGACCCCCTCGACTCCACGTCGCGGATCCTGGACGCCAGGTACGTTGGCGAGGAGCACTACGGCGTGGCCCGGCGAGTGCAGGAGACCCTCCAGCGGTACCGGAACCTCCAGGACATCATCGCCATCCTGGGCGTCGACGAGCTGTCCGAGGAGGACAAGGTCATCGTGGCTCGGGCCCGCAAGATCGAGCGGTTCCTCTCCCAGCCGTTCTTCGTGGCCGAGCAGTTCACGGGGATCCAGGGTAAGTACGTCCCGGTGGAGGAGACCATCGCCTCGTTCAAGGCGCTGGTGGACGGCGAGTACGACCACCTGCCCGAACAGGCCTTCTACATGGTCGGCGGCATCGAGGAGGCCGAGGCGCAGGCGAAGCAACTCGCCGGGACGGGGGCGTAGGGACCGTGTCGATCGAGGTCCACGTCGTCACGCCGGAGCGCGAGGTCTGGTCGGGCCAGGCCACGATGGTCATCGCCCGGGGCGTCGAGGGCGAGGTCGGCATCCTCTCGGGGCACGCGCCGCTCCTGATCCGCCTGGCGGTCGGCGTGCTTCGCATCCGTCAGAACGGCACGCAAGAGTCGGCGGTGGTGGACGGGGGGTTCCTCCACGTGACGAGCCAGGAAGGCGCGACCCGCGTGGACGTGCTGGCCTCGCGGGCCGAGATGGCGAGCGAGATCGACCTGCGGGCGGCGGCGCATCGGGTGGAAGAGCTCCGCCGGCGGCTCGGGCAGAAAGAGGACGCCGGGGCCAGGGCGGAGCTGGCCAAGGCCATGGCCAGGGTGCAGCTGGCGCGCTGACCGGCGCCGGGGAACACTCGGGGCGGGTTCGGCGTCGATTCCGGGGAACATGACCGAGAAGGCACCTACAATCCCTGCCGTGGACCGGCTCCTGGTGACGGGGGGAGCTCGACTCTCCGGCTCGCTTCGCGTGGCCGGGGCGAAGAACTCCGCGCTGAAGCTGATGGCGGCGTCCCTGCTCGCGCCGGGCCACACGGTCCTTCGCAACGTGCCCCGCATCCAGGACTGCCTGACCATGGTGGACGTCCTTCAGCATCTCGGGGCGGGTGTTGCGTGGGAGGACGGCGTCCTCCACGTCGACGCGGGCGATGTGCGCTCGGTGGAGACCCCGTACGAGCTGGTGAGCCGGATGCGGGCCTCGATCCTGGTGCTGGGGCCGCTGCTGGCCCGGTTCGGACGGGCCCGGGTGGCGATGCCGGGTGGCTGCAACATCGGGTCCCGCAAGATCGACCTCCATGTCCGGGGCCTCGCCAAGATGGGCGCCCGGTTCTCTTCGGAGCACGGGTTCCTGGAGGCGTCGTCGCGGGGCCTTCGGGGCGCCATCATCACCCTGGACTTCCCGAGCGTGGGCGCCACCGAGAACGTGATGATGGCCGCCGTGGCGGCCCGGGGGACGACGGTGATCGAGAACGCCGCCCGCGAGCCGGAGCTGGCCGACCTCGCCGACTTCCTCGCCGGGATGGGTGCCCGGATCGAGGGGGTGGGCACACCGACCATCGAGATCGAGGGAACGGAAGACCTCTGCCCGGTCCACCACACCGTGATCCCCGACCGCATCGAGGCGGGCACGATCGCCATCGCGGCCTGCGCCACCGGAGGAAGCATCGTGCTGGAGCAAGCCAGGGCCGACCACATGGACCTCGTCCTGTCCAAGCTGGCAGACCTCGGGGCCGACGTGTTGATCATGGATCGGGGGATCGCCGTCTCGCTCGATGGTCGGGCCAAGGCTGTCGATTTCGTGACGCTTCCGTATCCGGGGTTCCCCACCGATCTCCAACCGCAGATGATGGCCCTGCTTTGCGTGGCGGAGGGAACGAGCATCGTCACGGAGAACGTTTTCGAGAGCCGGTTCATGTTCGTGGACGAGCTGCACCGGATGGGCGCCGACATCCGCACCGAGGGGCACCACGCGGTGATCCGGGGAGTGGAGCGACTGTCGGCGGCGCCCGTCCGGGCCCTCGACATCCGGGCCGGAGCGGCCATGGTCATCGCCGCGCTCGCGGCCGACGGGGTCACCGCGATCGAGAACATGTACCACGTGGACCGGGGCTACCAGGACTTCGAGGCCAAGCTCACCGGGCTCGGAGCCGAGGTTCGCCGGGAACGGGAGCTCACCCCGGTCGTCTGGTGACCGCCGCCCGC